>JAIRVW010000038.1 GCA_031253705.1 Brucellaceae bacterium | reverse complement strand
CCTTCTCACTGGAAACAGTGCTGCTGATGGAAAGCGGTGCTTTGGTCACCGCGCTGTTCTACGCAGTGGCATCTGTGATTTTAGGTGCAGCAGCCCTGATGGCAGGGCTGTATCTGATGCGGTTATTTTAAATTTACTTGATATTTTAAAAAATATTCTTTCTACCTGTAATTATTGTCAAGTTATTATTTGTCGTTCATGTTTTATATTTACGGTGTTGCAATAATAAATTTTAATCAAGGATTGTAATAATGGATTATCATATAAAAAATACAACAACTGGTAAATATATGGTTTTGGGCGATAGTACATATGTAAATGGTTTTCATAGTGTTGAATTAATAGAAAATATTAATAAATTGAATTTTTCTACAAGATGGAAAATTAAACTTAGCGACAACATCGTATCTGATGATATATATCAAATATTCAGTTCTGATAATACTATGTATTTAATAGATGGTTTTGATCCTAATATAGCTGGTTCTGGTTATACAATCAAACAGGTCAACGCTACTGAAAAAAATATATGGATAAACTAAATTTGTATTTTTCGGCCGTGGAACAAAAAAATTCATTTCGTATATTCTCTGTAGATCGGCGTTTCGCATTGCAGGCATATGATTATGGTAATAATCTCGAACGTCCATGCATGAGGTCCGGTGCGCCTGCGATCCAGGATATTTGGTTGCTGGAAGAAGCAAGCTAAATTTGTGCTTACCACATCTCAATATGGATTTTTGAGCCGTCGCTGAAGCGGTTGATGTGAAACGGTGAAGGGTCGACGACAGGCTTTTCACCGGTCACCATATCGGCGACCAGTTTGCCGGCACCGGGGCCGATGCCGAAGCCATGGCCGGAAAAGCCGGTGGCGACAATGCAATTCGGCAGATGATCCAGCGGTGAAATCACCGGCACAATATCCGGTGTCGTATCAATCAGACCAGCCCATTGCTGGACAATCTGCACATTTTTAAAAGAAGGCAAAGCTTGTTGTAAGGCTTTGAACACGGCCTGATTGGCGGCCTTATGCGGCTCCGGATCAAGGATGCGGATTTTCTCGAAGATCGATTTCTGGTCAGCGGGACGCAATTTCCATTCAAAAGCTTCTTCAATAAAGCGCTGTCCGAAGCGCAGGCGCACTGTCTTCCATTCGGTGCGCAAAGCCGGAATAAATTTAGGCAGAAAACGGAAACTGTCCGGCACGATATCGGCGATGCTGCCTGAGAGGTTGGCAACGGTATAACCGCCGTCCATACGCTTGCGCAGGGCAAAGTCAGAGAAAGCAATGGCCGTTTCTACGCTTGCCTCAACCGGCGTGGTACGTAACACGGATGAGCGCATTTTCAGCTGCGGCAGGGTGATGCCCAGATCAGAGCAAATCAGGCGTGACCAGCTGCCACCGGCAATAACAATGGCTTCGCAATGAATTGCGCCTTGCTCGGTAATCACAGTGCTGACGCGGCCATTGGTGGTTTCAATCCGGCGCACGGCGCAATTTTGCATGATAATTGCGCCAAGCTCACGAGCTTTTTCTGCCATGGCCGGTGCTGCTTTTTGCGGTTCCGCACGACCGTCTGACGGGGTGTAAAGTGCGCCATAGAGCGGACGCTGCAGGCCAGGTGCCAGTGCCTCGGCCTGTTGTTTGCCGACAACTGCACTTTCAATACCATGGTCTTTGGCGATGCTGACCCATTCACGCCATTTTTCAAGATTTTCTTCTTTTTCCGCAGCGAAAGCGATGCCGGTCGTGCGGAAACCGGTTTCCCTGCCGGTCAGCGCATTCATTTGCGCCCATTGTTTCATACTCTCAACAATCAGCGGCATTTCGCGGCTGTCGCGGCCGGTATGACGGCACCAGCCCCAGTTGCGGCTGGATTGCTCTCCGGCGATAACGCCCTTTTCCAGAAGCGTTACAGGAATGCCGCGTTGCGCGAGATAAAGCGCGGTCGATACACCGATAATTCCGCCGCCGATGACAACGATTTGTGTCTTTGCCGGTAATGCCGATGACGATTGTACGCTGTCTGTCTGCGGGCCCATGGAATGTTCCTGTATGCTGTATCAAGTCTGTGACGCAGCTTCTGCTATTCCGCTTGATTCGACAATCGTTGAATTGCGTGCCGTTATTCGCGTAAACCCGCATAAACCATGGCAGAAATTGCTCCGGAATTTATGTGCCGCGCGAATTTATAGATAATTTCGCGGCGAGTTTTTCCACACAATGTGTAAAAGCCGTAAAATTATGAAAATATCTGCCGCGGATCGGGCAAAGGCGGGCATAAGTTGCAATCAAGCACTTGCTATTATGCAGGCTGAAACCACATAATAACAATCAGATTTAGCGGGATAATTTCGGTTAAGTAATTTTTTGAGGAGGGCCGGCGCGGATGGTGACGGACGGAAAAGTCCTATTTTTGCTCATCATATTGCCATTCATTGGCTGCGCCCTGACAGGCCTACTCAGATCGAATGACCGGCAGGTGGCTGTCTGGTTTGCCGGTCTCACCGCTTTGGCAGCTCTGCTGCTCACAATTGCGCTCTATCCTTATGTAACCGACGGCAAAGTTCTGCATACGCAGCTGGCATGGCTTCCGGCCTATGGTCTGAACGTGACCTTGCGGATGGATGGTCTGGCATGGCTGTTTGCCATGCTGGTGACCGGCATCGGGCTGCTGGTGGTGATCTATGCACGCTATTATATGTCGTCAGAAGATCCGGTACCGCGCTTTTTCTCGTTCTTTCTGGCCTTTATGGGTGCCATGCTCGGCGTGGTGCTGTCGGGCAATATGATCCTGATGGTGGTGTTCTGGGAACTCACCAGTATTTTCTCTTTCCTGCTGATCGGTTACTGGTATCAGAATGCCAGCGCCCGTGACGGCGCGCGTATGGCGCTGACAGTCACAGGTCTCGGCGGTTTTGGCCTGTTGCTCGGCGTTTTGCTGCTCGGCCATATGGTTGGCAGCTATGAGCTGGATGTTGTGCTGGCATCAGGCAATCTGATTAAGAACCATCCGCTTTACACGGTGGCTCTGGTGCTGATCCTGCTTGGTACTTTCACCAAGAGCGCGCAGTTTCCGTTCCATTTCTGGCTGCCGAATGCGATGGCGGCACCAACACCGGTTTCGGCCTATTTGCATTCCGCGACGATGGTGAAGCTCGGCGTGTTTCTGATGGTGCGGCTGTGGCCGGCACTGGCGGGCACGGAAGAATGGTTCTGGCTGCTCGGTCTTGCCGGTCTCACCACTTTGCTGCTTGGTGCATGGTTTGCACTGTTCCAGCAGGATCTCAAAGGTCTGCTGGCCTATTCAACCATCAGCCATCTGGGGCTGATTACGGCTTTGCTCAGCCTCGGCAGCCCGTTGTCGGCGGTCGCCGCGATTTTCCACATGATCAATCATGCGATTTTCAAAGCTTCGCTGTTTATGGCGGCAGGGATTATCGATCATGAAACCGGCACGCGTGACCTGCGAAAACTGAGCGGTTTGTTTCGCTTCATGCCGATAACGGCAACATTGGCGATGGTTGCCAGTGCGGCGATGGCCGGTGTGCCGCTGCTGAACGGTTTCATCTCTAAAGAAATGTTCTTTGCTGAAGCCGTAGAAACCCATCTGTCCTCATGGCTGGATACGGCTACGCCTTATGTGGCGACCCTCGCCAGTGCTTTCAGTGTGGCCTATTCAATCCGCTTTATTTATTCGACCTTCTTTGGTCCTGCGCCGGTTGATCTGCCGCATACGCCAAAAGAACCGCCGCAATGGGTGCGTTTCCCGATTGAACTGCTGGTTCTGCTCTGCTTGCTGATCGGTATTGTGCCGACGCTGATCGTCGGGCCGTTCCTGCATGCCGCAGTTCTCTCCGTGCTTGGCAGTGAGACGCCGCAATATAGTCTTGCGATCTGGCACGGCTTTAACGTGCCAC
>JAIRVW010000417.1 GCA_031253705.1 Brucellaceae bacterium | reverse complement strand
TTTATTTACAGAGCGAATAATTAGTTCTGCCACCGCGCCGTTTTGATCGCCTGCCAGCTGTCCTGATCCGGCGCCACAATCAAACCGCCATCCACATGACCAGGCTTATAGGCACTGCCGTCAAGGCGCGCAGTATAACCACCGGCCTCCTGATGGATCAGATTGCCAGGCAGATGATCCCAAGGCATCAGCTTGTTATAAACCGCAAAATGCGCAGAACCGGTGGCAATCACACGGTATTCATGCGCGGCACAACGATAGCCGAGATGCGAAAGGAATTTCGCCTGATTACCGGCAACCAGCGTGCGATCCGGTTCCGGCAGATATTGCCATGACACAGCCCCTGTCATTTCCTTGAGCGCCGGAGCCTCAGCGACCCGCACCTTATGCTCACTGCCATCGGCACGGCGGATATAGCTGCCCGCACCTTTCACACCGATCAGCCAGTCACGCCCCATAGGATCGTAAATAATACCGGCAACGGTCTCACCTTTGATATTAACGGAGAGCATGACGCCGAACAGCGGCACACCGGATGCGAAATTGAATGTGCCATCCACCGGATCAATGGTGAAAGCCAGATCCGCAGAATTCAGACCATCCAACAGTGCCGGATTGTCACTGCAGGCTTCTTCACCAACAATCATCGCACCGGTAAAACGTTCACGCAGCGCAGCCGTAATCACCTTTTCCGAGTTAACATCAGCCTCAGTCACCAGATCAGCAGCCGAGGTCTTCTGGCGGATATCGCGGCTGTCCAGCCGGCGAAAACGCGGCAGAATTTCAGTATCAGCGGTCGAGCCGAGCAAATCAGCCAGCCAGTTAATCTCGTGATGATCAAACATAGTCTGCTTCCGTAATTATTCTGAGGGAGGTGTGAGTTCCGGCGCGACCAGCGACGCGAAATCAAAAATCTTGCGATCCAGCAAATGGCTCGGACGCACATTGGCCAGCGCGCGGATCATCGTATCTTTCCGACCCGGCATACGCTTTTCAATATCCGTCAGCATGGCCTTCATCATATTGCGCTGCAAGCCGTCCTGACTGCCGCACAGATCACAAGGAATGATCGGGAATTCCATCGCTGTGGCAAATTTCGCCAGATCATCTTCCGCTGCATAGGCCAGCGGGCGCAATACCAGCAGATCGCCCTCATCATTGAGCAGTTTCGGCGGCATTGATGCCAGACGGCCACCATGGAACAGGTTCATGAAGAAGGTTTCGAGAATATCCTCGCGGTGATGTCCGAGTACCAGCGCCGAACAGCCTTCTTCACGCGCAACGCGGTAAAGATTACCACGGCGCAGACGCGAGCAAAGCGCACAATAGGTCTGGGTTTCCGGCACTTTATCCGTCACGATCGAATACGTGTCCTGATATTCAATACGATGCACAATCTGATTTTTGGTCAGATAATCCGGCAGAATATGTTTCGGGAAATTTGGCTGACCCTGATCAAGATTGCAGGCAATCAGATCGACAGGCAGCAGGCCGCGCCATTTCAGATCAAGCAGCAGCGCCAGAAGGCCGTAGGAATCCTTGCCGCCGGACAGTGCCACCAGCCAGCGGTCACCCGGACGCACCATGGCAAAATCATCCATCGCCTGACGGGTCTGACGCAGCAGGCGCTTACGCAGCTTGTTAAAGCCGACCGAGGACGGCACATGACGGAACAGCGGGTGACAACCTTCGCCGCTCATATCCTCATCACTCATGGAAGCATAATCATCCAGTTCCTGACTGATGTCAGAAACCGGCGCAGGCTTAGCTGCCTGATCCTGCTCATCTGAAACTGCGCCGCCATTCAGGGCTGTATCGTGAATATTCATGAATATCTCTGCTGCAAAAAATGCTGTTACAGCATCGAATAAAGCGAACTGCCCCCGTTCGCAACAAAGAAGCGGCTTTTCAGCCGCCTCTTCAATTATAAATTTTTAACCGGACAGCCTGTTATACTTTTTCATCACCTCAACAAGGCGATCATGCGGAATTGCAAAAGAGACATTATCATCACGTCCCTTCATCGTTTCCGCAGCAATCATCGCATTGATGATCGCTTCCTCAGTTGCAAGGGCTGCAGCCTGAATAAGCGGATCCATTTTATTATTGGAAACCATCTCCGCTTGCGTGTTCTCTTCACGGCTGAAAGCATCGGGGTTGGCCGTTGAAAAAGAGATAAAAATATCGCCACTGCCATTGGCGCCAAAACCGCCGACACGGCCGATACCAACAGGCACGCGTCGCGCCAGACGCTTAAGCTGGTGCGGCAGCAGCGGGGCATCCGTTGCCACGACCACAATAATCGAACCACTTTCCTCACGTGTCCATGAAGTATCCTGCATCAGATCGGTAATTTCCTCACCGACAGGTACGCCGGCAATCATCAGATCCTGCCGTCTGCCGAAATTACCCTGCACCAAAACGCCGACCGTATAACCGCCCTCTTCATCACTGAGCTTGCGCGAAGATGTGCCGGTGCCGCCTTTAAAATGAAACAGGTTCATACCGGTGCCGCCGCCGACATTGCCTTCAGCAATTTTACCGCCCGCAGCATTATCCAGTGCAGCATAAACATGCTCTTTCTTCACATGCATGCCGTTGATATCGTTCAGGATACCGTCCCATGTTTCGGCAACCACCGGCAGCAGCCAGTAGAGGTCTTTGAAATGCGGGCCCGTCAGATCATTATCAATCAGCCATGACACAACAGAATCCCGCACCACGCCGACACTATGCGTATTGGTGATCGCAATCGGACCTTCAAGAAAACCGCTTTCCTCTACCCATGTTGTGCCGGTCATCTCGCCGTTGCCGTTGAGAGAATACCAGCCGGAAAAAACCGGATTGAATGTCTTGCCTCGCGGCAAAATAGCGGTCACGCCCGTGCGTGCCGGTCCTTTACCGGTTTCGAGCTTGCCCTCGCCCTCAATAATCGTCGAATAACCAACGGTCACGCCTTCAACATCGGTAATGGCATTATTCGGACCCGTTGTTCCTGTAAACGGAATGCCGAGATCGCGTGCGCGCGGTTTATGCGATGTACTTGTCATTAAAAATTTCCATATTCTGCAATCAGAGCAGTTTCAGCAAAAGCAGGAGCCGCCTTTGCTACAAACTGTCTTCCGGTAAAGACATAAAAGGCTTTACCCCGATCTTTGAGAATCCTCCGTGGCGGCATGTCACAATGCTCCCCGATGCCGCCGCAGGCATATAAGCACCGCAAATTTATCCGCGCAATTGCCTTGATCCGGTCATTGCAAACCAGAAGATTTTATCACGCAGCCATGATGTACAGGGGAAGCGGAAAATCTGCCTCAAAGCGGGCTGAATAATATCCGCGAGGCAATTCATCAGGAAATGCGCTTTAGAACAGCAATTAATATAGAGAACATACAAAAATGCCCTGCCGCTCACTTATTCTGGCGCGCAGGGCTTTTGATTGGGGTTCATCCCATTTTGCCGGTAGTCATTCGCCGACAAGATTTCAAATATCTGCCATGAAGGCAGTTTATTTGCAGTAGAGATAAATTGTTGCTCTTTCAATAAAACCACACTTCAACTTTCATTTGTGTCAGCTTGGTTCCGAACCGCAGATACAGCATTCAGCCATAGTTTTCAGAACCGTCTCACTTTCAGCAAATCCGAAACTGCATCATCTGTTGCTGACGCATACAGACTGGTAAATTTCGACATTGATCATTCTATGCACACCATCTTTGCAGATGGTCTTTACAGAAATCCGGTAGCTTCAGAAAAAACACTATTTTTCGACGATACAATATCGTCATGCATGGTCAGGTGGACTCATCCTTATATTCCTCCTGTTTGCGCGCGGAACAGTATAAGTTCCTGTCTTGGCTCTCGCCTTGTCTTCAGCTGTCGGGACTGAGCATCCCTTTCCTCCGCTGGTGCTGAAGACAATTTCAGTGTGCGCCCCGTAATGCTTACCGTCAACTCACAGCTTTTCACATTATATTACACCGCAATTTGATGCGCTTAGATGTGAAATTACACTTTCCTCCTGTTCTGTTCAGAATCTCACTGGACTTAAGTTCATATTTTGTTCTATAAACTTCAGGAAAGAACAAGATGGTTTTATCGGCAAGTCCTGAGACAACCATTTCCGTCATTCTGGTACAAGTCCGGCCAATATTGAGTTTAAGCAAAGCGCACCTATATAAATGTCCGGGTTTCGGCTGCGGACAGCAAGAGCTCTGCTGTTTTCAATCTTCCGGCCTAATCGTTACGCACCAACCGCAGGCATAATGCTGATGAGCGATCAAAAATTTATCTCCATTCGCGGCGCCCGCGAACATAATCTGAAAAATATTGATATTGATCTGCCGCGTGACAAGCTGATTGTCATGACCGGTCTTTCCGGCTCAGGCAAATCATCGCTCGCTTTCGATACGATTTATGCGGAGGGTCAGCGCCGCTATGTCGAAAGTCTTTCAGCCTATGCGCGCCAGTTTCTGGAAATGATGCAAAAGCCGGATGTTGACCAGATTGACGGTCTGTCTCCGGCTATTTCCATTGAACAGAAAACCACCAGCCGTAACCCGCGTTCCACGGTCGGTACTGTTACCGAAATTTATGACTATCTGCGCCTGCTCTACGCACGCGTCGGTATTCCTTACTCCCCCGCAACCGGCCTGCCGATTGAGAGCCAGACTGTCAGCCAGATGGTTGACCGTGTGATGGCTTTCGAAGAAGGCACCCGCCTCTATATCATGGCGCCGATTGTACGCGGCCGTAAGGGTGAATACCGTAAAGAACTGGCCGAGCTGCAGAAAAAAGGCTTCCAGCGCGTCAAGATTGACGGCGAGTTCTATGAAATCGCCGATGCACCGGCACTGGACAAGAAATACAAGCACGATATTGATGTGGTCGTTGACCGCGTTGTCGTGCGCCCTGATCTCGCCTCTCGTCTGGCAGACAGTCTGGAAACCTGCCTGCAACTGGCAGAAGGTCTGGCCATTGCAGAATTTGCAGACAAGCCGCTGCCACCGGAAGCAACTGCAGCAGACAGCGCCAATAAATCCAAAAACGAAACCCATGAACGGGTACTGTTTTCGGAAAAATTTGCCTGCCCTGTCTCCGGCTTTACCATTGCTGAAATTGAACCGCGTCTGTTCTCCTTCAACAATCCGTTTGGTGCCTGCCCGACCTGTGACGGCCTTGGTTCTCAGCAGGCCATTGATCCGAACCTGATTGTGCCGGATGAAACCCTGCGCATGAAAGACGGTGCAATTGCGCCTTGGGCAAAATCCTCATCACCATATTACAATCAGACATTGGAAGCATTGGGCAAAGCCTATGGCTTCAAGCTGACTGACAAATGGCAGGATTTGAGTGAAGACGCGAAAAAGGCTGTGCT
>JAIRVW010000412.1 GCA_031253705.1 Brucellaceae bacterium | reverse complement strand
TATCAACGCTGATTATCGGCGATTACCGGATCGGACGCAGCGGTATTGTCAGAACCACAGACAATGAGGAAAAAGGCAAAGTCTGCACCTTTGATACTTCCAAGAAATATCCGTTCTCGGTTGAAACCGGTTTTGAGCCCGGCGCATTACGCGATTATGTGGTGTCCCGCTATTCACCGCTTTTGGCACTGCTCGTGGTTCTCGGCGGCGTCAGCGCTTTTGCAACCCACCGCATGGCGATGAATTCGCGCAATATGTCAGCGGAAGTCAGACGCGCGATTAAGAACCATGAATTTGTCCCTTATTATCAGCCGATTGTCCGCGCTGATACGCAGGAATGGGTCGGCGCGGAAGTCCTAACCCGCTGGGAGCATCCGCTGGAAGGCGTTATCCCGCCAAATAGTTTCATCCCGTTCATGGAGCGCTCCGGCCTGATCATTCCGATGACTGCTGCGCTGATTGCCCGTACCGCCAAGGATTTTGCACCTTTGCAGGATCAGCTGCCGGAAGGTTTTCATCTCAGCATCAATATTTCGGCAGTCTATCTGGCAGATCCGGAACTGCTGAAAATGTGCAAACAATTTCTTGAGCAGTTCAAAAACAATAAAATCCGGCTGGTTCTGGAGCTGACCGAACGGGAAGCCATTATCCCCTCACCGGAATTGCTGCAGCAAATCCGTGATCTGCGTCAGGCCGGTGTTTTGATTGCGCTGGATGATTTCGGCGTCGGACATTCCAATCTGAACTACCTGAAAGAATTTCAGGCCGATCTGCTCAAAATTGACCGCAGCTTCATTACCGGTATCGGCAGCAATGATTTTTCGCGTCATGTTTTGCAGAGCATCATTGATCTGTCACAGCAATTACAATTGCGTATCATTGCCGAAGGGATCGAGACACAGCAGCAGGCCGATTATCTTCAGGAAAGAGGCGTTCAGTATCTTCAGGGCTATTATTTTTCGACACCGCAGCCCATCGATATTTTCCGTTCCCATATGGATCAGCAACCGCCTGCAACAGAGCCGAAACACAGCTCCTGACCACTTGCAACATCTGCAACATGTCTTTGCTGCAAGCACAGACTTGCGCAAAAAATCTGCTGTTTGCTTAAAATTTTATCGGAAATTGGCAAAATTTACACGCAATCTGCACGAACCGCGCCAAATGCGTTGCCAAAAAGATACCATCCTTCTGACATTCGCCCATTCTTTGTAAAAATAATTGATCATATGGTAAACAGTTTATAGACACTTAAGAAAACCTTAAGCATCGCGGGTGAGCAAGCAATCTTTACCCGCCAGAAACTGGAGCCGGTTTTGTCTGCCCACCCTTCCCTGCCTCATCTGCCCTTCCTGAAATCAGCATTATTTGCGTCAGTTGCCATAGCACTTTCGGCCTGTACCACTGTCCAGAACCCGCCGCCGGTGATCAATACCACTGTGGCCGAGCCGGTTCCTGCGATCCAGCCTGCGCCGGAACCTGTAGTGACGGAAACTGCTTACGCTGCAGATGATGATGCAGCTTACATGTATCGCGCGATGACGGATAATAATTTCCAGATTCCGGCAATTGATACGACCAAGCTGAAGCCGGAACTGCGCCGTAAAGTGATCGATTACAAGACCACAGAAAAACCGGGCACCATTATCGTCGACCAGCCTGCCCGCTACCTCTATTTCGTTCTGCCTGAAGGCAAAGCTGTGCGCTATGCCGTTGGCGTTGGCCCTGCCGCGCGCGGCTTCAATGGTGGTGAAGCTGTAATTGCCCGTAAGGCCGCATGGCCGCGCTGGACACCAACCCCGAGCATGATCAAGCGTAATCCTGCCCAATATCTGCGCAGCAAAGACGGCGTTGAAGGCGGCCCGCGCAATCCGATGGGCGCACGTGCGCTCTATATGCATAAGGATGGTGTGGACACTTATTACCGCGTGCACGGTACCAATAATCCGTCATCGATCGGCAAAGGCGTCTCTGCCGGCTGTATCCGTCTGATCAATCAGGACATTATTGATCTTTATTCCCGCGTTAAGCCGGGTGCACGCATCGTCGTGAAATAATTCATCAATCATACCTGCCCTGAAAACAACAGTTACAGGGCAGGTTTTCAATCTCCGGACATAAAAACACCGCCGCAGTCTTCACAACTGCGGCGGTGTTTTCTTATTCTTTTCACTGATGAAAAGAGAATAGAAATAGTCTTTCAATCAGCCGATCAGCTTTTCATACACTTTGCCGTGTTCCAGCACTTTGCCCGTTGCATCCATAACACGCATGGCATCAGCGGAAATCTCATCGATAACCACGACTTCACCGTCGATCAGACCGATTTCAATTTTCATGTCGATCAGCGTCAAACCCAAACCACGCAGATCAGCTTCTACAATACGGCAGACATTACGGGTAATGTCCTTAGCCTTTGCAAGATGATCAGGGCTTAAGAGGCCGAGTGCAACGATGGTGTCATCATTGATCAGCGGATCGCCGCGCTCATCGTCTTTCACAGTAATTTCAACGAGATAGTCGAACTTCTGTTCGGTATTACGAATATATTGCTGATAACGACGAATGAAGCTGCCCCAAGGGCGTGTGCGGCAAACAAATTCAAAACCGCCGGTGCCGTTAATATCCTTGCCCAGAGGCTCAGCACGGCGAACTTCCATCGTGCCCTTTTCAAGATCAAGATTGACCAGATGGGTAGGCACACCAGCAGCATGCAGACGCTTGAAGAAATAATCCGTCATAGCGAGAGACTTGCGCCCCTTGCCTTCAACCTGACCGATAACGGTATTTGCACCCGGATCGATCACACCATCCGCACCGGTTACATCATCCTTGAACACCAGAAGAACGTTGCCGTTCTCCAGAGCGTAGAGGTCTTTGGTCTTGCCGGAATAAATCTTTTCACTGCTGTTCATTTGCTTACTCGCTAAAGCTTATGCGCTGATTATATCTCCAGAGTGGTTTACGTTCATGCTGGATCGCAATGCTCGCTCTGGATTCTTTAGTTTGTCGCATTATCCCGACGTCAAATTGATCCGACTTGACTGTGAAATGCTCCAGAAACAAACAATGCGCCGATTGGCGCATTGTTCTTCAACTTATTCCCACTCGATGGTGCCCGGAGGCTTCGAGGTAATATCATAGACCACGCGGTTGATACCACGCACTTCATTGATAATACGGGTCGCTGCCTTGGCAAGGAAGTCCATATCGTAATGGTAGAAATCAGCGGTCATACCGTCAACAGATGTTACCGCACGCAGCGCACATACGAATTCGTAAGTACGGCCGTCGCCCATAACACCAACAGTCTGCACCGGCAGCAGCACGGCGAATGCCTGCCAGATCACATCATAGAGACCGGCTTTGCGGATTTCGTCCAGATAGACTGCATCAGCTTCACGCAGGATTTCCAGCTTTTCACGGGTAATACCGCCCGGGCAACGAATTGCCAGACCAGGTCCCGGGAACGGATGACGACCGATGAAAGAATCCGGCAGACCGAGCTCTTTACCGAGAACGCGTACTTCATCCTTGAAGAGTTCACGCAGAGGTTCCACGAGCTGCATATTCATGCGCTCAGGCAGACCGCCCACATTGTGGTGCGATTTAATTGTAACCGAAGGACCGCCGGTGAAGGAGACACTTTCGATCACATCAGGATAGAGCGTACCCTGTGCGAGGAAGTCTGCACCGCCGAGTTTCGCTGCTTCTTCTTCGAACACTTCGATGAAGAGACGGCCGATAGTTTTACGCTTCTTCTCAGGATCGGTTTCACCTTCCAGAGCGGAGATAAAACGATCCTGCGCATTCACCAGAACCAGCGGCAGGTTGTAATGTTCTTTGAACATTGCAACCACATCAGCGGCTTCGTTTTTGCGCATCAGGCCATGGTCAACCAGAATACAGGTCAGCTGATCACCGACCGCTTCATGGATGAGCAGTGCTGCAACGGAAGAATCCACGCCGCCCGAAAGCGCACAGATAACCTTGCCTTTGCCGACCTGTTTGCGGATGGCTTCAACAGCCTGTTCGCGATAGGCGGACATTGTCCAGTCCGGCTTGATACCGGCAATATTGTGGACGAAATTCTGCAGGAGCTTTGCACCGTCCGGTGTGTGAACCACTTCCGGATGGAACTGCACCGCGAAATATTTGCGTTTTTCGTCAGCAATGGCTGCGAATGGTGCGTTCGGCGATGTACCGACAACCTTGAAACCTTCCGGCAGCGCGGTTACGCGGTCACCGTGGCTCATCCACACCTGATGACGGGTGCCTTTGGCCCAGACGCCGG
>JAIRVW010000386.1 GCA_031253705.1 Brucellaceae bacterium | reverse complement strand
ACAAAGTTGCCGGACTGGAAATTTTTACCGGCAACGATACCGCCCAGAGCCGAGGTGCGGCTTGAGAACGGGCTAGGGGTTTTGGAAGAGGTTGTGCCGAGTTCTGCACCGACATAATTACCTTCCCATGTCGCAGGGGCATCATAGCTCGAAGAGCTGTCATTGTAATTATAGTCATTGTTAAAAGCATCCGCGGCCAAAGCGGAAGCTTGTGAAAGTGCCAGCGCGAGTGCAGCTGTGCTGAGAAGTGTAATGTGACGCATGAGAGCGGCTCCGTCTGTACCTTAAGCGGCAATTTTTAAATTCATCCGGCACCTGAGTCTTTTCAGACAAGCGCCTTTGAGCCGGTTATGACGGTTAATTGTGACCAATTTGGTTTATGTTTGCCATAATCGCTGGTCGGAGGCCTTATTGTTTTGTTTATCATTAACAGCGGGTTAACAGGCGTTCGGGCAGTTGTTTTGTCAGATCAGGCCGAGCCCGCGCATGCTGACATGTCCGGCTTTGCCGATAATAATATGATCATGAACGGTAATATTGAGCGGTGCCGCAATTGAGATAATCACTTTGGTCATATCAATATCGGCACGCGACGGTGAGGCGTCACCGGAAGGATGGTTATGGAATAAAATCAGGGCAGTGGAGGAGAGTTCCAGTGCCCGTTTGATCACTTCACGCGGATAGACCGGTGTGTGATCGACCGTACCGATCTGCTGCACTTCATCGGCAATCAGGCGGTTTTTCTTATCGAGAAACAGGATACGGAACTGCTCACGGTTT
This sequence comes from Brucellaceae bacterium, assembly GCA_031253705.1. Lineage (GTDB taxonomy): Bacteria > Pseudomonadota > Alphaproteobacteria > Rhizobiales > Rhizobiaceae > Pseudochrobactrum. Next base: position 2,736 of record JAIRVW010000386.1, on the reverse strand, counting down.
TCATAGGCCATTGAGGTCATGCAATAGGCAATGACTTTGCTCCATGAATCGAGAATGTCCTTTTTCATAATCTCGCTTTTGCCGGAGCGGCGGGCGCAGGCATTAAGCAGTTTAATATCCTGTGCCACGGCTTCACCGCAGCCTGCAACTTCCCTTAATAATTGCGGCTCAGCTCCGAGTACTCCGGCAAAGCTGCCGAAACGGTTGAGCAAAGCTTTAGCCAGCGGCTTGGTGTCAGCCCGTGCTATGGTGCGAAACAGCAAGAGTTCCAGCAGTTCATAATCGGCCAGTACTTCGTCACCGTGATCATTGAAACGCTCGCGCAGGCGCTGCCGGTGGCCGCTGTAATGCGGCTTGGCCGCCTTTGTTTTCAGATTTGGTGCAGAGGGGGGAACTACCGGTTCTGAAATGCGGGCGGACTGGCTCTCGGTCATTCCGGCAGGTAAAGACAAACGGCCGGATGGCTGCTGCATCATGCCAGCCTCGTTGAATATCTGCAGATGCAGTCTTTCATCAGCGGACGGAAACAAATCTGCTCCATCCTCTGGCGGAATTTTATTGGCCATTCTGTAATGTGCCCCCGAATGCACAGATGGCTACCGCAGGGATAAGCGGTTTCCGCTTACAGATTACACGGAAAATTTCAAAATGGTCTATCGGAAAATAGAGAAAAACCGGCCATTGAACAATTTAAGTATTTGATTATATTTCTTAAATTGGTTTTATGATTGCGCCGGTTGCTGTGTTGTATCCGTTAAACCCGGCCAGTAAAAAGCATCTGCGGTTGGCCTTGCGCCGAAAATGGCCTGACCGACGCGCACAATATCTGCGCCTTCCTCAATCGCTGCTTCAAAATCACCGGACATGCCCATAGAGAGTTTGGTGATGCCGGAGTGATGTTGTACTGCCTGATCCCGCAGGCTGCGGAGAAGCCGGAAGCAGGGGCGTACCTTGTCAAGATCGGAGCTGAAGAGTGCCAGTGTCATCAGGCCGCGCGGTTTCAGACGCGGATAATCGGGCAGACGCCCGATGAAGGGCAGCAGATCGTCAGGATGCAGACCATATTTACTGATCTCCCCGGATGTGTTGATCTGCACAAACACATCAAGATCTTTGTTCTCACTTTCCAGCCTGCGATTTAGCTCTTCTGCTAAGCGGATGCTGTCGAGTGCATGAAACTCTGTGGCGAAACGTGTGAGATATTTGACCTTATTGGTCTGGAGATGGCCGATAATGCTCCAGTTAATCGCAAGATCATCTAGTTTCTCACGTTTATCGCGGGCTTCCTGCAATTTATTCTCGCCGAAATCAGTAATACCGGCCTGAAAAGCATAGCGCAGAATATGTGCGGGAACGGTTTTGGTAACCGGTAACAGGCGCACATCTTCTGGCTTGCGGCCACTGCGCAGGGCAGCTGCCGCAATACGTTCCTGCACAAGGTGCAGGTTTTGCGCAAAGCGTGCGGCCGGTGTTTCACCAAAACGGGTAATATCTTCAGCTGAAAGTTTGGTGAGTAACTGATCCATGGCACGTATCTCTCATTCCTGCTGCCCCTATGGCAAACAAAATACGGCACCCACTTTATCACGGGTATGGACTGTCTTAACCGGCCACTTTTGATTTTACAGACAGGCCATCAAATTTTGATGTTCTGAAACGCTGTCCTGAGTTTTTTAACGGCCATCTCAAGTTCAGCCGGTGTATAGGCGGCAAAGCCCATCAGAAAACCGGCTCTGCCGCTGCCGGATGCATGAAGTGCTGACAGTCCTAGTAATTCAATGCCGACACGCCGTGCAGCATCAATTGCAGCGCGTTCCGACAGATCGCTGGTGAGCAGGCAGGGCATTTGCAAACCGCCAATCGGCACGCGGGGTTCAACAAATTCGCTCAGATGGGTTTTGACCAACTCGGTGAGAACTTCAAGCCGTTCGGCATAAATGCTGCGCATGGCACGGATATGTGCACCGAAATGCCCGCCTTCCATAAAACGCGCAAGGATCAGCTGTGAGAGCGAAGCCGTATGCCCGTCGAGCAATGTGCGTGCAACGGTCATCGGTTTCACCAGTTGCGGCGGCAGGACAATATAGCCGATGCGCAGACCCGGAAACAGAGATTTGGTGAAAGTCCCGATATAGATCGTGCGGTCATGGGGATCGAGACCCTGCACACAAGCGGTCGGCTTGCCGGTATAGCGGAATTCACTGTCGTAATCGTCTTCGATGATCCATGCCTGATGGCGTGCTGCCCATTCTATCAGAGCAAGGCGTCTGTCGAGCGCCAGTGTCGCGCCGGTCGGAAACTGGTGGGACGGTGTGAGAAATACCGCCTTCGCCTTCAGCGGATCAGCCAGAATCTGCTCCGCGATCACACCCTGACGGTCAACAGAGACCGGAACGGAGATCAGCCCCGCAGCATCAAAGGCTCTGCGTGCACCGTAATAAACCGGATCCTCGATGAAGATACTGTCACCGGCATCCAGCAACATATTGGCGCAGAGCGTCAGTGCCTGTTGGGAGCTGGTCAGCACCAGTACACGATCAGCCGTTGCACGGGCACCACGCTCGAGATTGACATAATCGGCAATGGCACGGCGCAGCGGCTCAGCTCCCTGCGGATTGCCATGCAGCAGCGCCTGTGTACCGGTTTCTTTTAATATCTGTCGCTCAATACGCTCCCAGAGCTGCACGGGAAAGCTGCGGGTCTCCGGCAGTCCCGGAGCAAAAGGGCGCGGAACCA
>JAIRVW010000366.1 GCA_031253705.1 Brucellaceae bacterium | reverse complement strand
GCCCTTATGTCTGGGGGGCATCGCTCAAGGGTAAGTCCGCGCTTGCCGGTTTCAATACCGATGTGAATATTCCGTTCTCCGAGATTTTTGATAATCTTGACCTCGCAGCCATGGGAACGATTGAGGTTATTAAAGGCCCGTTGGGTTTCTTTATCGACGGTCAGTATGTTTCCACAACGCAGGATGAAGACCTGTTCAACAATGAGCTGGCGCTGAATGTCAAAACAACCACGATTTCCGGTGGTGTTTTTTACCGCGTTTTTGAGCATGAGCTTGGCGGACAAACAATCTTCAATGAGGCAAAGAGCTTCACCATTGAGCCGACTGTCGGCGTGCGCTGGACAAAGATCAAAGCTGATCTTTCGATTGATCGCTTCAGCATAACAAAGAAGGTTGAATGGACTGATCCGTTTATCGGTGTGCGTCTGAAAACCGATCTGGATGAGCGTTGGAATCTGGCCGGTGAGGCCGATATCGGCGGTTTCAGTGTGGGTTCCAAACTCAGCGTCAATGCGCAGGCCTATCTCGGCTACCGGACATTCCTGTTTGACCGTCCGACCAATCTGCGTATCGGTTACCGTGTGTTGTCGCAGGATTATGAAGGCGATGATTTCATGGGGCAGACCTTTAAATGGGATGTCGTACAGCACGGACCGGTTCTCGGCCTGTCGATGCGCTTCTAAAATTTAGTCTGAGCCTCTATGCTCTGTCTTGTTGCATTTCCGCGCATTCTGAAAACGGGCTAACCGGTTTTCAGAATGCGCATAAAAAAACGGAGTTTGCCGGATGTTTCTACAGCGTAAATCTGTTCGTTCTGTTCTTGTGGCCAAAGCCGTTGCATTGTCCCTGTTCGCTTCACCGCTGGCGGCTGAAGCCTGCACCCGCGTTGTCTATCACGGCGCAAATGATGATGTGATCACTGCGCGTTCCATGGACTGGAAAGTGGATGTTGCGACCAATCTCTGGGTTTTCCCTAAGGGCATGAAGCGCAATGGCGAAACCGGCAAAAACTCGATTGAGTGGACATCAAAATATGGCAGCGTGATCGCTTCCGGTTATGATATTGCCACCACAGACGGCATGAATGAAGTCGGCCTTTCCGCCAGTGTTTTGTGGCTGGTGGAGTCGGACTATCCTGAGCTGGACAAGAACAAGCCGGGACTGACAATTGCTGCCTGGGCGCAATATGTGCTTGATAATTACGCGACGGTTGAAGAAGCCGTAACTGCATTGAAAGACGAGCCTTTCACCATCGTCACCGATAATGTGCCGGGGCAGGACAGGCTGGCAACGCTGCATCTTTCGATTTCCGATCCGACAGGTGACAGTGCCATTATCGAATATATCGATGGCAAGCAGGTTATTCACCACAGCCGCGACTATCAGGTGGTGACCAATTCCCCGACTTTTGAGAAGCAGCTGGCGCTGAACAGCTATTGGCAGCAGATCGGCGGAACTGTGATGTTGCCGGGCACCAATCGTGCATCAGACCGTTTTGCCCGCGCGTCTTTCTATATCAATGCTATTCCGAAAAGCGAAAATCCGGATATTGCACTGGCGAGTGTTTTTGGTGTGATCCGCAATGTGTCGGTGCCATATGGTATCACCACGCCGGATCAGCCGAATATTTCTTCAACCCGCTGGAGAACTGTGGCTGACCAGAAGCGCAAGCTTTATTTCTTCGAGTCCGCGCTGACACCGAACACATTCTGGGTTGATCTGAAGGGATTGGATTTTTCGGCAGAGACCGGCAAGGTCAAGAAACTTGATCTGGGTGAAAATCAGACCAATATTTTCTCCGGCAATGTAAATAAGGAATTTAAGGACAGTGAGCCGTTTAAATTCCTTGGCGTTGAAGACGCCAACTAACGATTAAAAGGCCGCTATAAGGCGGCCTTTTTTATGCGGCATGGCTGATGTTTTTACGCGTGACTGCGGGTGTCAGGCTCTCCTGATTAAGGACGACCTGATTGCGGCCGTTGGCTTTGGCTTGATAAAGGCTCTGATCTGCCATGCGAATAAGCTGCGAGGTGGTATAGCCGGATGCTATGGCAATGCCGGTGCTGATCGTCAGCGGGTAGCTCTGTCCCTGAACGGGGCTGAAACGGATTGCTTCAACTGCGAGACGCAATTGTTCTGCGATGGTCAGTGCAGTATCCGCAGTGGTGTCGCAGAGAAATATAGCAAATTCCTCGCCGCCGATGCGGCCGATAATATCCTGACTGCGAAGATTGGTCTGTAATGCGCTGACAATCGCATTCAGGGCTTTATCACCTGCATAATGCCCGTAGACATCATTGATGTTCTTAAAATTATCGGCATCAATGACCAACAGAGCAGCCTGTGTGCAGTTTTTCTTGTGCTGTCTTACCTGTTCCAGAAAAGCATTTCTGTTTAGCAATCCTGTCATGCTGTCGGTATTCGCACGGATTTGCAGCAGACGATTTGCCTCGGTAAGCTCATCGGTGGTCTTTTTCAGTTTGGCATTCTGGATGAAAATATAAACACTGATCGGAAAGCCGGTCAGTACGGGCATAATCGAATTCATCAGAAAGACAAATGCTGTGAAAGGCTGGCCGGAAGCATAGCGGATGCTGAAGGAAAAAATCTGACTCAATGCAACGACCAGAATGGTCACAAGTGTCGCTTTAAACAGGATTTGATACATATTGCCCCCGCAAAATATGGTTCCGGCCGGTAGTAGGCGTCTTTAACGCGTAAAACCAGCCGCATTGCAATCTATGCAGGCAAGATTTGTAACTGTGCTTCGTATTTAGCGAGGGGATGCATCGTTATAATTTGATTGATGATCGTGGCTTAATGCTTGTTTTTTATGTTTCCAATTGCGCCGGATAATTATAGCTTTTTGCCGGAAACTCCAGCTTTGCTGCAACGGAAAATGAGAATGACTGCCATCGAAATAAGACCTGTGCCTTTTGATGATATGACGATTGCGATGCTGCGTGATTTGCTGGTTGAAACTGTGGCCAGCGGCGGCTCTGTCAGTTTTATGCATCCGTTGCAACCGGAACAGGCTGAACAGTTCTGGCGCAATGTTCTGCAATCCGCTGAGCAGGGCGAACGGATTGTGCTCGGTGCTTATGACGGTGAGAAGCTTGCCGGCACGGTTAGTCTGGTTCTGGTGCAGACACCCAATCAGCCGCATCGTGCGGAAATCAGCAAGCTGATGACCTCAGTTGCTTATCGCGGGCAGGGCGTTGCAAGCTTTCTGATGCGCAAAGCTGAGGCGCTGGCGGCAGAACATGGTCGCACACATTTGATGATGGACACGGCAAGTGACAGCAATGCTGTGTCGCTTTATGAGCGGCTGGGTTTTATCCGTGCCGGAGAAATACCGGATTTTGCGCTCAACCCGTTCGGAGAGCTAACCGGTACCATTCTGTTCTGGAAAAGCCTGAAATAACCGTTCTGATCAGTGTTCTTCAACCGTCACCACAACATAATCCGTGTGGATATCCACGCGGATAAGTGGTGTGCCGTTGAGGATGCTGTCTAAATCCTTGTCAGATATGGAGCCGCGGATCAGCATTTTTTCCAGCCGCGCACGATTGCCTTTATCACTGAAATAGACGTCAAATTCATCCTCGGGATCCAGCTTGCCGAAAATGAAGAAATTGGCACGATCCTGACGGATAATTGCAGCGGCTGTGATCAGTGCCTCACCGGATGAGTTATAATGATCCTGTTTGCTGAGGCGTGCACGATAAGTATCAATAGGCTGCGCGGATGCAATATTTGATGCTGCTGCTAGTGTTGCAGTGAGTGTTACAACCGTCATTACAACAGACAAAAAGACTGCCCGCACCATATTCGCCCCCGAAATTAGCCCTGCTTATTTTTATAATGCATTTTTCGGATAAAGGGAAATTTTGATCGTTTCGTTTATTTTTTGTTTTACTGAATAACAAATTGTTATTTTGTGAGATTGAAATACTCACTTAGGTTGCCGGTGCATAAATATTTTGCTGTTTATTGATAATTGTAAAGAGAGATACTCTATGAAAATCAAAACACTGGTTGCTGCATCTTTTTCAGCACTCCTGATCACCGCTGCTGCAAGCTCTGCTGCTTCTGCCTGCACACAGGAAGAGCTGACCAAAAAAGTGAATGAAGTAACTGCTGCTATTCAGGAAGCGGTTATGAAAGATCCAAGCAAAGCTCAGGAAATCATGACCAAGTCGCAGGAAATGCAGACTAAATATCAGGGTACAACTGATATGGCGGAAGCCTGCAAAGCTTATGACGAACTGATGGACTTCCTGAAGAAGTAAGTTTTGATCGCCGGTTTAGCCGGTTGTCTGAGCGGGCAGAGGTTCCTGCTTATGCTTTATCGTTGATTAGGTCCCAATGGTAAGGTGTGGTTCAGACATTGATCCGGAATATAAAAACGGGGAAGACCGCAAGGTCTTCCCCGTTTTTCTTTGCATGCTGTTTAAAAAGATCAGCTCTTTTTCGGCAGACGCGGCAGCAGAATGGTCAGAATACCAAGCAGCGGCAGGAAAGAGCAGATCGAATAGACATATTCAATGCCTCTGCTATCGGCAAAATCGCCGAGCAGAGCCGCACCGATACCGCCTGCACCAAAGGCAAAGCCGAAGAACATACCGGCAATCATGCCCACACGTCCCGGTACCAGCTCCTGTGCAAAAACCACGATAGCGGAAAATGCCGAAGAGAAGATAATGCCGATGACGACAGCGAGTACGCATGTCCAGAACAGATTGGCGTAAGGCATCATCAGGGCGAAAGGAATAACGCCGAGGATCGAGAACCAGATCACAAAGCGCGCGCCCATTTTGTCACCGATCGGGCCGCCGATGAAAACACCGGCTGCCGAAGCGCCGAGGAACAGGAACAGCATCAGCTGGGCGTTCTGAACCGTAACGGCAAATTTTTCGATCACGTAGAATGTAAAATAGCTGGAAATACTGGCCATATAGACATTCTTGGTGGTGGTGAGCAGCACGAGGATTGCAATCGCAAACAGAACGCGACCCTGCGGCAGCGGCAATGTGCGGTCGGCTTTAGGCTTGTTTTTGTTCTGGCGCTGTTTTTCGGCATACCAGCGGCTGACGCGGGTCAGCGCGATAAAACCGAACACGGCGATAATTGCCAGCCATGCAACGCTCGACTGACCATTCGGCAGAATGACAAAAGCCGCAAGCAGGGGGCCGAGCGCAGAGCCGAAATTTCCGCCAACCTGAAACAGTGACTGGGCAAAGCCATGACGGCCGCCGGAGGCAATACGGGCAACGCGGGAGGCTTCCGGATGGAAGATCGCCGAGCCCAGACCAATAAGGCTGGAGCCGATCAGCAGTACCGTATAGCTGTCTGCATTGGCGAGCAGCAACAGGCCGGTAAAGGTGCTGACGCTCGACAGCGGCAGGGAATAGGGCATCGGCCAGCGGTCTGTGACAATACCGATTACCGGCTGCAAAAGCGAAGCCGTGATCTGGAAGGTCATGGTCAGCAGACCGATCTGGCGAAAATCGAGATTGTAATTGGTCTTGATCAGCGGATAAATTGCAGACAACAGCGACTGCATAATATCGTTGAACATGTGGCAGAAGCTAACAACCACAATCAGTGATACGGCTGTGGCCTCGGCTATTTTAGGTGACGGGCTGGTCACGGTGGTCATTGCAGGTGCTCCGGATATGTTATGCCATCTGCAATATTACGCTGTGCCTGAGGATTGCTGGCTATGCGTAATATTACCGGTATCGGGGCTGGAAGTTTTCATACTGCTACCGCAGGAGAGAAAAAACGAAGTAATCTTTCCTGAGCGAATTTGCAGGTCTGTGAATGTCCCCGACAGGCCTGTCCTGATTAGTCCGCTTTGCTGTGGCCTGCTTTTGTGCTAAGGACGTAAAGTTTTTTAACTGGGCAAAAATATGCAATTTAATAGTCCCGCAGATATAAATACACTGATTGCGCAGGGTTTCGACCTCGTTGAGCACGAGGCTGCGCCTGTGGTGGCGCTTGCCAGAGAATATCCGGGCGGATTGCTGATCCCGCCGCACCGGCATTCCCGCACCCAGTTTCTCTATGCGCGCTCCGGTGTGGCTCTGGTTGTGACCGAGCGCGGGCGCTGGATGATCCCGCCGGATCATGCTCTGCTCATCCCGTGCGGTATTCAGCATCGGGTTGAGATGTTTTCAGGCGTGGAAATGCAATCTGTTTATATGCGCGATTATGATCACGGTGATTATCCATGCGTGCTTTCTGTCAATGAACTGACACGCAGCCTGCTTGGCGAAGTCGTCAAACTGCAAAAGCCGGTTGAGAATGATGAGCGCAGCAGGTTGCTGTTTGATTTGCTGATGCATGAGATCAGGCGCCTGCCGGTGCGTGAGCTGGGGCTGCCGTTTCCGGAGAAGCCGGTGCTGGCTGCTCTGTGCAAGGAGTTTCTCAAAGCGCCGGATCCGGCAGCCAGCATCGACAGCTGGGCGGAAAAAGCCGGTATGAGCCGCCGCTCTTTCACAAGGCTGTTTCGGGTGCAAACCGGTGTGAGCTTTGTGACATGGCGTCAGCAGGCCTGTATTTTCGCATCCTTACCGAAACTTGCCTCCGGTGAGACGATCACATCCGTGGCTTTTGATACCGGTTATGAGAGCGCCGCGGCCTTCACCACAATGTTTAAAAGAATGCTGGGCAGTTCTCCGCGTGATTATATGCGCCAGCAGGCCGCGCATGCGGAATAAGAGCAGCTTTTATCTGTTGCGCAACAATATATTGAATAAGAGCATAATTTCTTAAACTTGAATCAGTTTAAATTAAAATTATGCTCTTATTTTAAAGTGTTAGAGCGACCTTTGTGCGCCCGATGGGGCGCCCGGTGCTCTAATATGTAAAACAGCGCAAAGCGCTTTGAGACTATTGTCTTGCATATCGCGATATGATGCCGGAGGGGGCAGAATGCATTACTTGTTTGGTATTTCACCGGTTCTGATGTTCCTGATCTTTTGTGTCTGCGGCGTCATCTTCTACGTTGCCGGACTGGTGTTTCTGAAGATTTTCGGCAAACAAGCCTCCAAGGATATTCTGTCACTGCCGATCGGCGCTTTTGTCGGCACTATTGCGACGGCCTGGGCTTTGTCTCTGGGGTTTATTGCAGCGGATACATGGGCGGTGAACAGCCGCGCTGATCAGGCTGCCAGTGAGGAGCGCTCATCGATCACCCGCCTGATCGGGATGGCGCGGCCTGAGGCGCTGAATGATCCGGAACTGCTCAAAGCGCTCACTACCTACCGCGTGGCGGTCATTACTGATGAATGGCACAAAGGCTATAATAATCAGCCGGCGCGCACCGTTGAGCAGGCGTTGCAGACTATTCGTGTGGCCATGATCAACCTGTCACGCACCGATATATCCGGCGCGCTGATGTCCCAGATTGTGCAGGATTTCGACGAAATGCAGGATGCGCGCAATACGCGCCTTGCTCTGGGTTCCAGCTCTGTCAATCATTACAAGTGGTATCTGGTCTTTTTCCTGACGGTTCTGACACTCGTGGTGGTTGCTGCCGTTCATGCGGACAGGCCGAAAGCAGGGCGCAAAGCGCTGGTAATTTATATTGTAACGGCGGTTACGAGTATGTGGATTCTGGCCATTCATGCCAGCCCGTATCGCGGGGCTGGCCGGATCGAGCCGACGGTGCTTTTCACCAGTCAGAAGGGTGCACTCAGCCTGCCGGAGGCTTTTCATACAAATGGATAAGCCGGTTCAGGCGCTGAGATGATGGTGGCCGGAGTGATCAACAGGCTGTGGTAAAACACGGCTGTAGCGGCTGCGGAACTGATCCAGCGTCAGTGCTTCCGGTATATCCATAATGCTGCTTGCCTGCTGTTCAGCCTGCATTGCGGGCTGATCTTTCAGGCGAAGGCTGACAATGGTTTTGCCAAGCTTGGAGGCTTCAATGCACAGACGGGCATCTTCCTTGCTGACACCGGCAGAGGTGAAGGAGCTGATGATGCTGCCCATGATACTGCCTGCCGCAGCGCCGATAATCATGCCGATGGAGGCTGAGACCAGCCAGCCTGCTGTCATCACAGAAGCAAAAAACGGGACCGTCAGCAGTTCAAGGCCGACAAGCAGGCCAGCAATACCACCGACAATTGCACCTGTACCGGCACCGCTGACAATGGAGTCACACATTGTCGGGTCTTCTTCCGCATATTTGCGGCTGATGAGGATGATATCTGAATGGGGGAACCCCGCAGCCTCAAGATTATGCACGACTTGTTTGGCAAGGTCGTAATGATCATAAATTCTGGAAATAAGTTTCATTTTATTTCTCCTGAGCTGAGTGGTTCTGCCTTTCACGAATAAATGCCATTCTGTTCCGAGATCATAACCCGAAAATACCGGTAATTTAAGAAGTAATTCTACCGGCTTACTTATGTAATGGTATCACAATATTTTATTATTTTAAGTCATTAATTGCCTGCTTTATTTGTCAGGTATTTTTTGCGGAATTTTGTTTGTAATCACACGCTGAATTTATCTTCACACATGCAATTATGCCCGATAAAATAATGGTGCTTCATGATGAAGATAATTTATAAGCTCCGGCTTCATTGAAGACAGGTTGTTTTGCGGAGCAGGGATGGCACTATGTATAAGCACATTTTGATTGCTACGGACGGTTCGGAACTCGCAGAAAAAGGTCTTGAACAGGGATTGCAGCTTGCCAGCCAGCTGGGCAGTAAGGTGACGATCCTGACTGTGACCGAGCCGTTTCCGATGATGGCGACAGCCAGCAGCGCAGGCTGGATTGCCAGCCCGAAAGACATCGAAATTTATAATGATAATCAGGCTGCACAGGCACAGGGCATTTTGAAACATGCCGGTGAGGCGGCTGCGAAACACAGTGTAAAAGCTGAACTGATCCACGTTGCTGACCGCTGGCCTGCAGAGGCAATTACAGAAGCCAGCCATAAGGGCGATATTGATCTGATCGTGATGACATCGCATGGCCGTCGCGGGATTGGCCGTTTGCTGCTGGGCAGCCAGACCAGCGAAGTGCTGACACATACCAAAACCGCTATTCTGGTTGTGCGCTAAAGCAGGGCTCCGGTTACCGGCCAGTCCTGACTTTCAGACGGACTTTCAGCCCGACATTCAGCCAGACATTCAGATTGTGCTGTGAGATATTAAAAAGAGCCGCAGATGTATCGTCTGCGGCTCTTTTCTTTTGGTTTATTCTTTCGAGGCTTTCAGCACGTAGTTGGTATCCGGTGAAATGATGAAGTCTTTCACCTTGTTTGAAACCACAGCCACTTCATTGAGCTGATAGAGCATGGTGAACGGGCTGGTATCGCGGAACTCTTTCTGGATATCGAGATATTCCTGCGCACGCTTATCGGCATCTTTCTCCATAACCGCAGCCAGTGTTTTCTGGGTCAGCTCAGGAATTTCCCATGAGTTACGCCATGCACTGGTTTTGGAAACCGCATTATCGGAATTGTCCAGATTGGTTACGAATGTATCGGCATTGGTATGCGGATCCCAGTAATCAATACCCCACTGGCCGATATAAATATCATGTTTACGCGCACGATATTTGGTGAGGGTCTGCTTGCCGTCGCCCGGAATGATTTCCAGCTTGATATTGGCTTTGGCAAAGGTCTGCTGAATGGATTCAGCAATACCGGTGACCGGCTGGGTGTTGCGCACATCCATGGTGATGGTGAAGCCGTCTTTCAGACCGGCTTTTTCCAGCAGTTCCTTGGCTTTTTCAACATTGAGGCTGAACGGATTTTCTTCCGATGCTCCGAGCATACCGGCTGGCAGGAAGTTCTGATGGATCGTGCCGATGCCTTTGATCAACGTGGACTGGATCGCATCATAATCAACCAGATATTTCACAGCCTGACGGACTTCCGGCTTGGAAAGTGTGTCGTTCTTCTGGTTGAGGCTGAAATAATAGATCGTGCCTTTCGGCGCGCTGACGGTATGGAAACGGTCATCCTTGGATGTGGCTTCCAGATCACCCGGCTCAAGATTACGGGCGATATCAATATCACCGGCATCAAGCATAATGCGCTGCGAGGCGCTTTCTTTCACATAACGATAGATCACGCGTTTCAGCGGCGGTTTTTCACCGTCGTAATTCTCATTGCGCTCCATCATGATGATTTCATTCGGGCGCCAGTCCTTGATTGCATAGGCGCCGGAACCGGCATAATTGCGCTTCAGCCATTCATGGCCGAAATCATTATCGGCTTTGGACTCTGCCGTCGGAGTGACAGGCTTTGCATGTTCCTGAAGCAGTTT
>JAIRVW010000430.1 GCA_031253705.1 Brucellaceae bacterium | reverse complement strand
CTGTCCTTTAATACGCTGAAAGGCGAATGCCAGACCTCCGGTGAGGCCATGCTGGCTGATGGTACCAATGTGCTGAGCGGCGCGGCCTCGATGGTTATTTATCTGCCCGGACGTATTCTGACCGCTGCGGCCAGCGGCTTCCAGCAATAGTCTTTATGAAGACAAGCATCCCCTTCAGATAATTCGTGAAGGGGATGCTGATAAATCAGTTCTGCAAAGTAACTATATTAAGCGATATTCATTTTCCCCGAAACGATAAATTATTATACTGTAGCAATGTGCATTCAGGTTGCATTCACATAGTCCCGTATAGGTTCAGTTAAAGCACACTGTTTTGTCCTCTGCACAACAGACCAGATAATTTCATCACGGGGAGACCGAAAATGAAACGGGTTATCAAATCAGCGATTATTGCTGTCGCTCTATTCTCTGCAACTGCTGCACAGGCGGCAAATGCCATTGTGACAACCAATCTTAATCTGCGCACAGGTCCGGGTACAAACTATCAGTCCCTTGGTGCAATTCCGAATGGTGCGCGCGTTGACGTTCGCGGCTGCACAAGCGGCTATGGCTGGTGTCAGGTAGATTATGCCGGTCGTTTCGGCTGGGCATCCTCCCGCTATCTCGCGATCCGCGAAGGCTCCTCAGGAAACTACAACAATAATAATTTCGGCAGCACTGCAGCTCTGATCGGCATTCCGCTGATTGCCGGTGTGGTTATCGGCTCTGCGATCAGCAACAATAACAAGAATGATCACTGGGATCGTCCGCATTACCGGCCGAAACCATCACATCCAAGCTGGAACAACAATCATCGTCCGCGTCCGCCGCACTCCAACTGGAACGGCAATAACCGTCCGAAACCTTCCCAGCCGGGCTGGAACGGCAATCACAACAACCGCCCGCATAATTCCAATTCGGGTCGTCCGTCCCATGGCGGCAACGGACCGCATCGCAGATAAGACCATCCTCTGAGGATATGCAAAACGCCGCGGATCATTCTGCGGCGTTTTTTGTTATATATAAAATCAAGACGATAAAACGTACCCTTTTCGTTCTATACTTATATGCCTATATTCAGTATATCTGACGTCCGTACTGTTTTCACAGAGTCTCCGTACTGTTGTGCCATTGTGCGTCTCTGTTTCCGCCTGCTGAGAGAGTTTTGCCATGTCGAAAAAAGATAAGCCTGATGATCTGACCAGCCAGCCACAGGAAACAGGTTTCGGTGAAGTGCCGCAAAACTCTGGCTTCGGTGAAACCCCTCAGGCAGAATTCTCCGGCGTCCCGCTCTCCTCATCGGTCGGCGACTGGTCACGCATGATCAGTGAAATGGCTGAGCAGCCGGAAGCCATACCTGCCGTACCGAAAACGGCTAAAAAACCGGCCACGAAAAAAGCACCTGCGGCCAAAGCCCCCTCTTCCAAAGCTAAAGCCGCCACGCTGAAAGAACGCGTTGCGTCCGGCCTCAATCCGGTCTCCGGCATGGATGTCACCATGGAAGACGCGGCCAATATGCCGTCCAGCGGTGCCACCGCCACCGTCGAGGCATTGTCTGCTCTAATTGAATCCGGCAATCCGCTGTTTAAAAACGGCAAACTCTGGACACCGCACCGGCCGGAACGCCCAGCTAAATCCGAAGGCGGTATCCAGATTAAAATGGAAACAGAATATACGCCTTCCGGCGACCAGCCGACTGCTATTGCCGATCTGGTGGAAGGCATTGAGAACAGTGATCAGACACAGGTTCTGCTCGGCGTCACCGGTTCGGGTAAAACCTTTACCGTTGCCAATATTATTGAACGCACCCAGCGCCCTGCTCTGATCCTCGCACCGAATAAAACACTGGCAGCGCAGCTTTACGGAGAGTTCAAAAGCTTCTTCCCGAATAATGCGGTCGAATATTTCGTTTCTTATTATGACTATTACCAGCCGGAAGCCTATGTGCCGCGTTCCGATACCTTCATTGAGAAAGAATCCTCGATCAATGAAGAAATCGACCGGATGCGCCACTCTGCTACCCGCTCGCTGCTTGAGCGCGATGATGTCATCATCGTCGCCTCCGTCTCCTGTATTTACGGTATCGGCTCGGTTGAAACCTATACCGCAATGACTTTTGAGATGAAGATCGGTGACCGCCTTGATCAGCGTCAGCTTCTCGCCGATCTGGTGGCACAGCAATATAAGCGGCAGGATATCAATTTCGTGCGCGGTTCTTTCCGCGTGCGCGGTGACACGATTGAACTCTTCCCTGCCCACTTGGAAGACCGCGCATGGCGCATCTCGCTCTTTGGCGATGAGATTGAGACCATTACCGAATTTGATCCGCTGACCGGCCAGAAGACCGGTGATCTCAAATCCGTAAAAATCTATGCGAACTCGCATTATGTAACACCACGCCCGACGCTTAATCAGGCAATCAAATCTATCAAGGAAGAGCTGAAACATCGCCTCGTCGAGCTGAATAATGCCGGACGTCTGCTCGAAGCCCAACGCCTTGAACAGCGCACAACCTTTGATCTGGAAATGCTGGAAGCAACCGGCTCCTGCGCCGGTATTGAAAACTATTCGCGTTATCTCACCGGCCGCCAGCCGGGGGAACCGCCGCCGACCTTGTTTGAATATATTCCGGATAATGCACTGGTTTTCATCGATGAAAGCCACGTTACCGTTCCGCAAATCGGCGGCATGTATCGCGGCGACTTCCGTCGTAAGGCAACGCTGGCAGAATATGGTTTCCGCCTGCCATCCTGCATGGACAACCGCCCGCTGCGCTTTGAGGAATGGGATGCAATGCGCCCGCAAACCATTGCGGTATCGGCAACGCCCGGCAAATGGGAAATGGAGCAATCCGGCGGTGTGTTTGCTGAACAGCTGATCCGCCCGACCGGTCTGATTGATCCGCCTGTGGAAGTGCGCTCTGCCCGTTCGCAGGTGGACGATGTACTGGGTGAAATCCGCGAAACCGCGAAAAACGGTTACCGTTCTCTGGTAACCGTGCTGACCAAACGCATGGCAGAAGACCTCACCGAATATCTGCATGAACAAGGCGTGCGTGTGCGCTATATGCACTCGGATATTGATACGCTGGAGCGTATCGAGATTATCCGCGATCTGCGCCTTGGCACCTTTGACGTGCTGATCGGGATCAACCTGCTGCGCGAAGGTCTGGATATTCCGGAATGCGGTTTCGTTGCTATTCTCGATGCCGATAAAGAAGGCTTCCTGCGTTCGGAAACCTCACTGGTGCAGACAATCGGCCGTGCAGCGCGAAATGTCGACGGTCGTGTTATTCTTTATGCCGACACCATTACCGGCTCTATGCAGCGCGCGATGGAGGAAACCAGCCGCCGTCGTGAGAAGCAGGTTGCCTATAATACCGAACACGGCATTACTCCGGCTTCGGTGCGCAAGAACATCTCGGATATTCTCAATTCCGTTTATGAGCGTGATCATGTGCGGGCGGATATCAGTGGCTTTGCAGAACAAGGCGGCATGGTCGGCAACAATCTCGGTGCTCATCTTGAGCATCTTGAGAAGAAAATGCGTGACGCGGCCGCCGATCTCGACTTTGAAACAGCGGCAAGACTGCGTGACGAAATCAAACGTCTGCGTGAAAAGGAACTGGCAATCGCCGATGATCCTCTGGCGCGCGAAGCAGAAATGTCGCTTGAGCGGCCATCACGCGGTGGCGGCAGAACTTCACCGTCACCGTCTTTGTTCAAAAAACCGTCGCTCGATAATATGGGCCCCGGCACAGATATGGCAAAACCGCTCGGACCACAGAGTGATGATGATCCGGCGCCGGTCAGACGTCACCGTGCAGGTGCAGGCTCCTATGAAGATCCGGTCGATGTGAAGCGTAAAACGCGCCGCTCCGGCAAAACCGGCAGACCGGGCAAGTAACTCCCCTGTCTGCCCTCTGTATTGACAGTACAAAGCAGAGAACGCATGAAAGAAACATGCGTTCTTCATGATTTGCTTTAACCAATATCCGGCCTGAAATTTCAGCGCTTTAACAATATCTCTGACAGGAATTGCCGATGCGCCTTCCGGCCGGTTTAATAATTGCAGCCTTGCTGTCTTTACCGGTCTTTGACCTGCCGGTCGCTTTTGCGCAGACGACAACGGAGCCTGAAAAGAAAACGCCTGAGAAGTCAGTGCCGGTCAAACCTGAAACACCGGATATCGCAAAGATTTGCCGCCTGATTGCCGGTGCTGCCGCAGATCACGGCGTGCCGCCGAATTTCTTTGCACGGCTGATCTGGAAGGAAAGCCGCTTTGACCATCTCGCTGTCAGTCCGGTCGGAGCGCAGGGTATTGCACAATTCATGCCCTATACCGCCAAAGAACGCGGCCTCGGCAATGCCTTTGATATTGAGCAGGCATTGCCTGCCTCTGCCTCATTCCTCAAAGACCTGCACAGCAGCTTCGGCAATTGGGGACTGGCCGCTGCCGCCTATAATGCAGGGCCGACACGTCTGTCCAACTGGATGAAGAATGGCGGCTTCCTGCCGCTGGAAACTGAAAATTACGTTTTGTCGATCACCGGAAAAACCGTTGATCATTTCAGCACCGGACAGGAACTGACCGATACACCGCTGGATGAGAAACTGACTTTTGAGCAGGCCTGCCAGCTCTTGCCGGTGATCAAATCCCGCTCTGTTTCCATGGCACAACTTAATCCGTTTCCGTGGGCGGTTCAGATTGCCGGTAATTTCAGGCAAAGCGCTGTCAGCGCCCAATCGGCGCGCCTGCGTCAACAAAACCCGAAGCTCTTTGCCGGACGCGAAGTCTATATATCCCGTGTGCGCAGTCCGATGGGCAGACGCGGCATCTATGTTGCCCGCCTTGGTGCCAGTAACCGACAATCGGCTGATCAACTCTGCGCCCAGATCAGAATCAGCGGCGGCTCTTGTATCATCCGTAAAAACCGTTGATAGTTTTCCTGTGCCGGAAATTTTAAAAAACGTGACAGGTGCGTGATAAAAAATCTTGTCAGGTTTTTCAAAAAAACACGCCGGACAACCCCTTAAGATATATCTGACTCGCCACAATTCAGCGTCTCAGCACCACCTTGCATCACTTTCTGTCATAGCTGCCTCACGACCTCCACTTATTGCGAAGGCAAAAAACGGCCGCTTCCGGCAGTGAAAACACAGCCTCATTGAATTCAAAACAGGCTTTTTGTGTATTTTTCGCCCGAATTATTCCGATTTTTAAGTGGTAACTTTCTTATTTAGTACATCGAACTACATTGTTTGGTTGTTTTTCTGCAGCTTTTAAAACTAAATAAAACTTATTTTATCTTAATATGCTTTTTCATGAAGTATCTTTGACTTTATGACTATTGTTTTTTTATTACAGACCAACTTGCCAAAGAAAAAACACCGCTATGACAAAAATTTGCTTGCCAAATATCTTTCAATAGATCAGTCTTCAAATGTTCGGGCATTTGGCGAACAATGGAAGACTGGAAGAACGGCGCGCCGGAACCGCTATAAGCTCCGGGTCGGGCAACCGACAATGATCGGCTCCTTTCCTGATTTCGATAACTGCCTGCATACCCCTACCGCTGGGCGTGTGGTGCGCATAGCGGTTCGAAAAATTCCGTTTTGGATAAAACCTTAACGGCGCCAAGGAAAAGGAACGTATCCCATGGCACAGACCGGCATAGTCAAATTCTTTAATGGTGAAAAAGGCTTTGGCTTTATTAAACCGGATAATGGCGGACCAGATATCTTTGTTCATATCTCTGCTGTTCAGGCTTCAGGTTTGACAAATCTCGCCGACAACCAGAAAGTTTCTTACGAAACTGAACCGGATCGTCGCGGCAAAGGCCCTAAAGCAGTCGATATCAGCATCACTGAGTAAGACACACCAGCGATTCATTTCGCTTAGAAACCCCGGTTCTGCCGGGGTTTTTTATTGCCTGACAGCCAAAACTCCCGCCTCCGCAG
>JAIRVW010000272.1 GCA_031253705.1 Brucellaceae bacterium | reverse complement strand
CAGCTTCTGCGCACGGAAGACAAGTTCTTCCTCGCTCACATCGATGATAATTTCCATACCAGCTTCCTGTGCCAGCAGCAGCGTGTAGTAAGGCTGCACGGAATGCGCATCAATCGCTTCTTCCGGAACAATACCCTCATGCAGTTCTTTGAACTTCGGCGGTACGCGCAGCATACGGCCGCGTGTTTTCACGCTGATTTTCGGCTCTGTTTCCACATCTTCCATAACAACATCCAGATTGCCGCCGCGCGGAATGGATGAAATACCGATGAGGATCATGTTCAGCAGCAGTTTAACCTGATTTTTCGGCAGGAAAGCGCGGTTACCGGTCCAGGTAAATTCCGGCTTTTCATTGGCCATATAAGCAGTGGCAACATTCTGCGCATCACCGGTATCAATCTGCACACCGGCAGAACCGGCCGCACCGAAAGCAATACGGGCAAATTGCAAACGAGCCGATGCATTGCGCGCACTGGCAGCAATCAGCGCCATTGCATCTTCATCCGCACCGCCCTCTTCCAGCAATTCCAGACCATTATTGATCGCGCCGACCGGCGAAATAATGTCATGGCAAATACGGCTGCATAGCAAAGCACCCAGATCAACCGCGGAAAGAACAACAGGCAAAGACATTAATTGCATCTCCAAATTTCATATCTGCCCGCCGGCAGGCTTCGATCTCAACTCCCGGCA
Source organism: Brucellaceae bacterium (assembly GCA_031253705.1). Lineage (GTDB taxonomy): Bacteria > Pseudomonadota > Alphaproteobacteria > Rhizobiales > Rhizobiaceae > Pseudochrobactrum. The sequence continues at coordinate 5,896 of JAIRVW010000272.1, read as the reverse complement.
TCACACGCGGACATTATTCTGTCTCAGCGTAAAAACGAATCACCGGAACGTAAACTGATAACAGAATGCTATGGCACCTGTTTGCCGCGATTATGCGCCAATAGGCTTAATGATTACCAAATAAGCGGACAAAAACAGTTTTAATGCTTTTTCATTAAGCCATTGAAAGGACAATTTTTCATATAAACACTTCAACAAGGTTTTTGACGCTACAATGAGTGTCAGATCCGTGCGCAAAACGGCAAAGACCGTTACGCATATGAAAGCATCGCGCAGGTTGCGGCAGATGCGAACCGGATAAAGCAGTCAGCAGAATTGCAGGTCCGGACAGGGATTTAAACATGTGTGAACACTCAAAAGCGCATGTTTAAGAAGTCAGAACCGTCACTTTTCTGAGGGAATTTGCCCGAAGCATCGAGACTGTTCACGTCAGACAGAGTGAGCCAAGCAGCCAGAAGGATTTTTTAATGGCTACCTTAAACCTGTCCTCTTTCCGTATGCATATTGCATCGGCAATAATAGGATTAATGGCTCTGATCAGCGTTGTACCGCAGCAAGCCAAAGCCGCCGAAGGCTTCAGCATGGAGGAAATTGTTGCCTCCGGCCATCGTTTTTTCGGCTCGACTTCAGGCGGGATTGCTTCTGCTATTGAAAAAGTTTTCCAGAGCTACGGCCTGCCAAACGGCTATATTCTGGGTGAAGAAGGCTCAGGCGCTTTTGTCGGCGGTCTGACCTATGGTGAAGGCACGCTCTATACGAAAAATGCCGGCGACCATAAATCCTACTGGCAGGGCCCGTCAGTTGGCTGGGACTTCGGCGGACAAGGCTCCCGCGTCATGATGCTGGTTTACAATCTTGATGATGTAAACATGCTTTATGGCCGTTATGCCGGTGTCTCCGGTTCAGCCTATATTATTGCCGGTGCCGGTTTTAACGTACTGAAACGCGGCAATATTCTGCTGGTGCCGATCCGCACCGGTGTCGGCGGCCGTCTTGGCGTGAATATCGGCTATCTCAAGCTGACCCCGAGCGCCACCTGGAACCCGTTCTGATCGTATAAAGCAAGACAAAGACGACCGGAGATCGGCAGATCGTGATACAATCCGCACTGGTTTTTCTGCTGGGCTTTTTATGCGCAGCCTTTCTGATTTTGCTGGCCGCGCCGCTGTTCTGGCGGCGTGCGCAATATTTGTGGCAAAAACAGATGGCTGCACAATTGCCGCTTTCCCTGACAGAGATTGAAGCTGACAGGGATATGCTGCGCGCTGCCCATGCGGTTGAACTGCGTAAAGCTGAAATGCAAACGGCCGCTATGCGTGAAAAGCACACACAGGCACTGTTAAAAATCAGTACGGATCGCAGCGAGCTTGAAAAAATCGAACCATTGCAGCAAGAGCTGGACGTGTTCAGAATTCAGCAGCAGGATGACCGGCAGCAGTTAAATACACTGCAGAGCAGTCTTAAAAAACTGCAGGAAAAACAAGCATCTGTCACGGAAGACTATGAGCGTGAAAAGCGCCATAATGAAGCGCTGAGCCAGCTCAGTGATACGTTGCGTACCGAAGTGAAGCAACGTGACAATGAAGCAGATCGTTTGCGCCGCGAGGCCGGTGATCTGCGTCAGGACAAAAAACAACTTAACTCGGCCAATTCAGAACTGGCATCTCAGGTGACCGCATTGAAAACATCTCTTGAAAGTGAGAAGCACCGCAATCAGGCACTTGAGGAGAAACTGCACCGGCTGATCACCGAACTGTCTGACACGCAGGAAAAGCTGGAACGTCAGAGCAAATCCCGCTCGGATGATAATACCAGCCGCACCTTAAGTGATCAGGACAACAAATTGCGTGAAACCATCAGTGATCTTGCTGCCGAAATGGTCGCCAGAACCGTTGCGCAGGAAGGTGAAAAATCGCCTATTCCTGAACTGCTGAAAGAAAAGCCGGCAGCGGAAACCAAAACACCCGCCCCTGCCCGTAAAAAGAAGAAATCAAAAAGTCTGGCAGGCCGGATTAAAGATGTTTCGGCCTGACAAATCATTACTTTGCCTGCAGCATCAGTCCCGCTCGGCAACCCCGCGGCGCCAATAGGCAACGGCCATATGATCATCGCGGCTTAATCCGCATTCCTTGCGCCAGAATGCACGAATAGCTTTGAAAGCATCAAACTCGCAGCCAGCCCATGCAAAGCTGCGCTGTCCTTCGGTCACCAGTGATGCTGCATCTTTCACAGCATCAATCAGCAATGTCGTGGTTCCGGCTTCCGCACCATTGCGGTGCAGCCATTGCAGATCCAGCATAGCCGCTGTTTCCAGCACCTGTTCTTCCTGCACATCCGCCACTTCAATGCGCACGATTGCCTTGGCCGTTGCAGGCAGGCGCTCCAGAATGCGCGAGATTGCCGGCAGAGCAGTCTCATCACCAATCAGCGTATAAATATCCGCCTCAGGTGCATCGCCGCCACCGGGGCCTGTCATGCCGACTATATCACCGACCTGCGCCTGCATCGTCCATTCACTGCCCGGCGCTGTTCCCGTGCTTGGATGAACGACCATATCAATATCAACCCAGCTTTCTTCAACATTGATTTTGCGGATCGTATAGACACGGTTTGTCAGGCGATAGTCACCATCCGGCCAGACCGGACGACCATCGGCACCCAGATGCGGCCATTTCGGCTTGAGCGGCGGTTTTGGCGGCAGAACCAGACGTATATGCAGGCCGCCGGTCGCATAACGCGCCAGATCATCGCCGCGCAAGCGGATACGGCGCATATGCGGCGTTACATTGCGCACATCAATCACGGTCATTTCACGGAAGAACGGCGGCAGACAGCCCTCACCGGCGCCATCCCCTTCCCAGCGGAAATTCAGTGTTTCAGCACCTGCATGTCGCATAATACCTTCGGCAACAGCAAATTTCAGATAGGACAAATCACTTTCATTAGCCGCTTCTGCCGTCACATTGAGGCGCTCATGCTCCAGCTTCAGTTTCGCAAGTCCCATCTGCAACGGAACCGTTGCCTCATTGGCACTACGCTCAACCGGATAATGTTCGCTGTAAACATCCATCAGATTTTCAAAGATTTTTTCTGCCTGCGCTGAGGACACTTCCGTTTGCGCAATAAATACCGGCTTATTCATCGTCTCTCCTGCAGCTTCTGTCTGATCAGAAACCAAATATCTGCAGGCAGCTAACACTCAATAATATGAATTTTCAACTCATCTTTAAAATTTCGCGTTTTGAGACACCTCCTCATTGCCCGTCTGCAAAAGCAAAAAGGCCGGATGTTTCCATCCGGCCTCAAAACAGATCATAACAATCTGACGATTTTGCTTATTTACCGTGGAACTCACGAATCGCAGCGATGATACGATCCTGATCTTCATCCGAGAGATAAGCATGCATTGGCAGGCTGAGGATACGCGAAGGCAGAGCTTCGGAAACCGGCAAACCGCCTGGTGCAACCATATAATGCTTATAAGCAGTCTGCAGATGCAGCGGCTTCACATAATAGATAACCGAAGGAATACCCTGAGCCTGCAAATGGGCTTTCAGCTCATCGCGGCGCTCGGTTTCAATCGAATACTGTGCCCATGCGGAACGGATACCGGCAGCAGGACGGGTTACCTTAACAATGTCACCCAGACCTTCGGCATAGCGATTGGCAACTTTCTGACGGACTTCCATCTCGTCTTCAAGAATAGCCATTTTTTCCAGCAGAACTGCAGCCTGAATGGTATCCAGACGGGAGTTCAGACCAATGCGCACATTGTCATACTGGCTTTCGCCCTTACCGTGGAAGTGAATGGAACGCATAATATCGTTCAGTTCATCATCATTGGTAAAAACCGCACCACCATCGCCATAGCAGCCGAGCGGCTTGGCAGGATAGAAGCTGGTTGCGCCGACATGACCGAAAGAACCGCACATCGCGTTATCGCGCTTGCCGCCGATTGACTGGGCAGCATCGGAAATAACCTTGAGGCCTTCTTTATCAGCAATCGCCATAATGGCGCGGTAGTCAGCAGGCAGACCGAACAGATCAACCGGAATAATCGCTTTCGGGGTCAGACGTCCTTCTTTGCGCACGGCATCAATGGCTGCCTGCAGCTGTTCAACATTCATATTGTAGGTGTCTTCTTCAACATCTACAAAAACAGCTTCCGCGCCAACCAGCGCTACCACTTCAGCGGTTGCAGCAAAGGTAAAGCTCGGGCAGAAAACCGCATCACCGGCACCGATGCCCATAGCCATCAGCGGCATCTGCAGTGCATCTGTACCATTGGCACAAGCCAGAACATGCTTGACGCCAACATAATCAGCAAGTTGCTTCTCAAACTCAGCAACCTCAGGTCCGAGAATATACTTACCTTCTGCGATCACTTTCAGAACAGCAGCGTTAAGACGGTCTTCAATGCGAGCGCGCTGGCTCACAAGATCAATGAATTGCATGTCGGCTCCAATATCAATTGATCCGCACCATGCACGCGCGCACCAGCGAATCGAGTAGTATTTAGTCTCTCGTAAGAGACTTCGCCATGTCGGATCATTCACTGTTTAGCAAATAATGTAACACAGCTTGAAGCAAATACGGAATGTCGCGTCTCCCGTCATTCCGCGCTGCAGTCGCGATAAGCGGCCAGCTCGGTTCTTACACCAGAAATGCCGCTCTATCTCTTTGTTTTTTCTCTTCCCGCAGTCTGTCCACACAGATCATGCCGGAATGGCCGTCTCTGTGCGACATACTATGTGCCAATCTAGCGGGCACGTCAGCGTAGCACAGAGCCGGATATCTCAAATATTTGTGATTCCGCTCAGCCTGCCAGATGGCTGACAGTGCCTTTGGTCAGAATACGCAACACGCTGACAGCTTCTTCACCATTGGTACGCGGTGTCTCACGCGTTTCAATGCAATGAATAAAATGGTCCAGCTCGCGGGTCAGCGGCATGCCTTCCTGCACCGGCACATATTCCGGATCAGCTTTCGTGAATGCAATCTGACCGTTTTCCTGCCAGACTTTATGACGGAACAGGGTCAGCTTGCGCTCCCACGGTTCAGCATCATCAAAAACGGCCATCGCCTTGTCACCAACAACGGCAAGACGGCGATCCATGATCGGATTCAGGCGCGATGCGAAAAGATGACTGCGAATACCGTTCGGGAATTCCATATGCAGATGAGCAAAATCGCTCAAATGATCGACCATTGCTGCACCTTCACCACGGACAGCGGTCGGCTCACAGCCGGTCAGTGCCAGAATCATCGACCAATCATGCGGTGCCAGATCCCACAAAGCATCATTCTGACCATGGAACTTACCAAGACCGATACGATGTGCCTGAATATAACCGATTTTACCGAGCTCACCGCTCTGTGCGAGCTCCAGCAGTTTTTCAAATGCCGGATGGAAGCGCAGAATATGGCCAACCATAAAGATGCGGCCATGCTGCTTGGCGGCAGCAATTTCAGCTTCGCCGTCAGCAACGGTCAGAGCAATCGGCTTTTCAACCAGAACATCCTTGCCGCTTTCCACAGCGCGGATTGCATATTGCGCATGAAACTGCGCCGGAAGCGCCATAACAATCGCATCAATATCTTTAGAAGCGAACAGATCATCAATACTGATTTGCGCTACATCATAATCTGCGGCGAATTTTGCAGACCGTGCCGGGTCAATATCGCTGACAGCAGCCAGCACGCCGAGACCTTTTAGAGTACGGGTATGGTTGTTGCCCCAATAGCCACAACCGAGAACTGCGATACGCGGTGCCATGTTTTCCTGCCTTTGCTTGTTGAAAACTCAATAACTTTGCAAAAGATGGATTACAATACCGATTAATGCATAACAGCGCTTGACAGCTATGCACATACCGACTTATACGACCCCCGTTCC
>JAIRVW010000270.1 GCA_031253705.1 Brucellaceae bacterium | reverse complement strand
CAGTTCATCATTCAGCTTTGATTTTGCTGACCTGCATCGCAACGGTACGGTCACTGTTCCACGGCACAACTTTCAGATCATCGCGCGATGCCCAGATGTTTTTATAATGGAACAGCGGGATAATACCGACATCGCCCATCACGGTTTTCACCGCACCACGGATAATCTCTTCACGTTTGGCATTGTCAAATTCTGACGTTGCATCAGCCAGAGCCTTGTCGAGATCGGCACTGCTGTAGTGGCCCCAGTTGGATGCACCAACGCCTTTATCCTTATTCGGTGTCGCCAGAATAGAGGTCATGGCATAGGTGCCCTCGCCGGTACCATTGCCCCAGCCGATCATGGTCATGGCATATTCGTTTTTATTGGCGCTGCCGGAATAGACCGAGAAAGGTACGACTTCTACCTGAGTTTCCACGCCGATACGCGTCCAGAACTGAGCCAGAGCCTGCGCAGTTTCGGGACCTTGCGGGTAACGGTCGCTTGGCGCATGGATCGTCATTTTGAAACCATCCGGATAGCCTGCTTCTGTCAGCAGTTCCTTGGCTTTTTTGGCATCGAACGGAATGTCTTTCGTATCCGTATCATAACCGAATGTCCCTTCCGGCATCCATTGGTTCGCAACCGTTGCGCCACCCTGCATAATGCGGCTCACCAGTGCTTCACGGTTGATCGCCAGTGTCAGTGCTTCACGCACTTTCTGGTTCAGCAGCGGATTTTCTTTCAGCGGATTACCGGCTTTGTCGGTCAGATATTTGGACGGCTGCGCGCTAAAGCTTGGCTGCATAATCAGCGCACGCAGACCCGGATAGGCATAGACCTTAACGCCTTCCGACTTTTCCAGCTTGGAAATATCGGCAACCGATACTTTGTCGATCACATCCACATCTTTGGCCAGCAAAGCAGCAGTACGTGCTGCCGGATTGGCGATATAACGATAGGTAACCGTATCCCATTCAGGCTTATCGCCGGTATAGGTTTCGTTGCGCTTCATCAGCACGCGGTCACCCGGTGTGTAGCCGACATAGCTATATGCACCATTGGTGACCATCGCTTTGCCGCTGTTGTAATCTTCCGTGGTGGATTTCTCACCGACATGCTTGCTGACAATATAGAGGCTGGAAAGGCTGACCGGCAGCAGCGGATCAGGCACAGTGGTTTTGACCAGCAGATGATGGTCATCTTTGATCTCGACCTTATCAACCGTGCGGATAAAACCTTTGACGCTGGCAACACTGCCCGGCACATCACGCGCACGGTCGTAAGAGAATGCCACATCCGCAGCAGTCACCGGCTGACCATCAGACCAGACGGCATTGTCAAAAAGGGTAAATTCCCATGTCAGCGGGTCAATATTGCGCCATGTCTTGGCAACACCCGGCTGCATATTAATGGCATCTTTGCCAGTCAGGCCGCTCCAGAAATGCTGGGCGACAGAATGGTCACCGGCATGGTTGTTCAGTTGCGGATCAATGGAAGACAACGGATCCGCAAAACCGATACGCAGTTCTTCTGCCATGGCACTGGCAGAAAACAGGCTGGTGGTCATAACAAGGGCAGCAAGTAATTTTTTCATGCGGTTAACTCCAATGGGGCGGCTTTATCAATATATGAAGGGTTATCGTTGAGATGGCAGGCGCTTAAATGCTGCTCACCGACCTGCTTCAATACAGGGCGTTCAACACGGCATTTGTCGAAAGCAAGAGGACAGCGCGGATGGAAATGACAGCCCTTCGGCGGATTAATCGGGCTTGGAATTTCCCCTTTAATCGCAGAATAGGCTTTGCCGCGCTGCGAGAGATCCGGCACTTCGGACAGCAGCATTTTCGTATAAGGATGGTTCGGGCGGGCAAAGAATTCCTTCGCCGGTGCATCCTCCACCACTCTGCCCAGATACATGATCAGCACGCGATCGCAGACATGGCGCACCGCCCGCAAATCATGACTGATAAACAAATAGGTCAGATCAAGCTCTTCACGCAGATCCATAAACAAGTTGAGAATTTGCGCCTGAATAGAAACGTCCAGTGCGGCAATGGATTCATCACAGACCAGAAAACGCGGATTAAGCGCCAGAGCACGGGCGATACTGATACGCTGACGCTGACCGCCCGAAAACTGGTGCGGAAAACGGGTGCGGATTGCCGGATCAAGCCCGACGCGGCGCAGCTGCGCACTGACATACTCATCAAGGCCTGCGCGGTTTGTCAGGCCATGGATCAGCGGTGCCTCGCCCACAGCCTTATCAATACGCTTGCGCGGATTGAGGCTGGCCTGCGGATCCTGAAAGATCATCTGCACATCAAGATGCGTTTTATTCTCGCGTGACGGTGCTTTATCATAGACCTTAACCTCGCCGCTGCTTGGTGCCATCAAACCGGCTGCAATACGACCGAGCGTGGACTTGCCGGAGCCGGATTCACCGACCAGACCAACAAATTCACCGGCGCGGATCGTCAGGTTCACACCATCCAGCGCGTGCACAACAGGGCGCGGGCGTGACAACCCCATACGCTCAGTTAAGGCAGAACCGCCGCCACCAAAACGCTTTTCAATATTCTGCATTTGCAGAACAATTGGTTGCTGAGCAGTAATATCATGATTTTTACTGGTCATGGCCGCAGCTCCTGCATGTTGCTATTCAGCGTAACCGGATGGAAGCAGCGATAGCGATGATCCTCTGTTCCGGTAAATTCCGGCTGCACCTGACAGGCATCTGTTGCCGAGCCGCAACGAGCGGCAAAAGCACAACCTTTCGGCGGATGGAACATATTCGGTGCCAGTCCCGGAATTTGCTGCAAACGGGTGCCCGGTTCCGCATTGCCAGGCAGACTGCCGATCAATCCTGCGGTATATGGATGGCGTGGCTGATCAAGAACGGCACCGACATGACCGGTTTCAACAATACGTCCGGCATACATGACCGATAATGTATCCGCGATACCGGCCACCACTGACAGATCATGAGTAATCCAGATCAGCGCCATATTGGTGGCTTTGACCAGCCCCTGCACTTCCGCCAGAATTTGCGACTGGATGGACACATCCAATGCTGTTGTCGGCTCATCAGCAATAATCAAATCCGGCTTGTTGAGCATAGCGATTGCCAGTGCCACGCGCTGGCGCATACCGCCCGACAATTGATGCGGATAGGCATCTAAGCGGCTTTCCGGACTTGGGACACCAGTTGCACCCAGCACATCACGGGCACGCTGACGGGCATCGGCATAGGAGATTTTCTCATGCGCCTGCAGTGCTTCAATCATCTGCTCGGAGATGCGCAGCACCGGATTGAGCGTCATCATCGGATCCTGAAACACCATTGCAATGCGATTGCCCTGCAAGTGGCGCAGCTGTTTTTTGGACAGCTTGGTAATATCCTGCCCTTTGAACAGCACCTCACCGGACACAATGCGTCCCGGCCGGTCAATCAGCCCCAAAATCGAAAAACCTGTCACCGATTTACCGGAACCGGACTCACCGACCAGTCCCATGGTCTGCCCTGCACGCAGTGTAAAAGACACATCCTCAACCGCATGAAGCACACCGGTATCGGTATAAAATCTCGTGCAGAGATTACGGACATCCAGCAGCAATTCACTCATGATAAAGCCCTCGGATTAAACACATCACGCAGGCGATCGGCCACGAGGTTGATAGCCACGATCGAAATCAGCAAAGCCAGACCCGGAAAGAAACTGATCCAGTAATCACCTGACAGCATATACTGGAAACCATTGGAGACCAGCAGGCCGAGCGAAGGCTCTGTTACCGGTACGCCAAGGCCGAGAAAACTCAGCGTGGCTTCCAGCGTGATCGCGCGGGCGATCTGCAATGTACCGATGACGATCAACGGCGGCATGCAGTTCGGCAGAATATGACCGAGCAGAATTCTGAGCGGCGACAGGCCAAGCCCGCGGGCGGACTCTACATAGTCACGCTGGCTTTCCACCAGTGCCTGACCACGGGCAGTACGGGCATAATAGGCCCATTCCAGCAGTACCAGAGTGATCACCACATTACCGACACCGCGACCGAAGAAAGCCAGCATCAAGAGTGCCACAAGAATAGACGGCAGCGACATAACCAGATCAACCAGCCGCATCAGCAGTGCATCGGTCTTGCCGCCTGCATAGGCCGCAACCAACCCGAGCACGATACCGATCACACCGGCAATGGTGGCAGAGCCAATGCCGACGACCAGACTGGTGCGCAAGCCGTAGAGAATAGCCGAGAACAGATCACGCCCCTGCCCGTCGGTTCCGAGCAGATAGG
>JAIRVW010000167.1 GCA_031253705.1 Brucellaceae bacterium | reverse complement strand
AATAATCATTTTTATTGTGCAAGTTAAGCGGTGCCTCTTCGTCTTTAAATTATGAGACCCGAAATTCCGCCTTGAGCGGGTACCGGATCCATCATTTTTGTAAGGCGGAACAAGTTCATGCAGGGTAAATTACAGGCAAAACAGCGCTCCTTGTCACAGCGTGTCAAAAAGACAGGCCTTCTGGCGTCAGTTGCTATGATCGCAATCCTTGAAGCCGGATCGCAAACAGGCGCTTATGCGCAAACTGCTGCACCGCAAACCATCAGCTTCAACATCCGCTCGCAAAATCTCGGCTCAGCGCTTGCCAGTTTTGCCGACCGCGCCGGTCTCAAACTGCTGATGCCATCCGATATCGTCTCCGGCAAAACCAGCCCTGCTTTGCAGGGTAATCTGACACGCGAGCAGGCATTGAGCAGACTGCTTGCCGGTTCTGGCCTACAACATTCTATTCAGGGTTCAACGCTGACAATCCGCAGTGCTTCCGGCAACCTCAGTGCGGCGGGTGCATCGGGTGGCGGTGTTGTCCTTGACACAATTACCATTACCAATGGCGGTGCAGTCGCTGCTGCCGAAGCCCCGTATCGCACAGCAGCACCAACCTCTCATATCTCTGAACAAACCATTGAACGGTTTCGCGGCTCCAGCCCTGCCGATATTTTCCGCGGTACTCCGGGGGTTATCTCCGGTGAATCCCGCAACGGCGCCGGTTCAATTGACGTGAACATCCGCGGCATGCAGGGTATGGGACGTGTCACGACCACGATCGACGGTGCAGAAAATGCCGTCAATGTCTATCAGGGCTATCAGGGCATCTCCAACCGCACCTTTGTTGATCCTGATTTTCTCGGTGCTGTTGATATTCAAAAAGGTTCTGATGCCGCATCCAGCGGCATCGCCGGAACTGTTGCTATGCGCACGCTTGAGGCCGGTGATATTGTGAAAGACGGCCAGCGCTTCGGCCTGCGTGTCAAAGGCGGATTCGGCACCAATTCCAGTAAGCCTGAAGCGGGCGATGTTGCAGGATACAGCATTATTAATAAAGGCTATTCCACTCCGAAAACACCGGAATATGACCATCTTTACCAGCCGACAATTGAATCCTCTGACGATACGATGAACCGTCCGGCATTTCTGAAGCCGACCAATGGTTCCGGCAGTATTGTTGCGGCAATGCGGGATGACAATCTGGAACTGCTCGCAGGCTATGCCTATCGCAAACGCGGCAATTACCATGCGGGTAAAAACGGCCCTGCAGCCGAGGCGGTTAATCTTGGCGGCATCACATTGTGCACCTACGAATGCGGCAGACCACGGGAAGAAAACACATGGTATCCGCATTATGTTCAGAACACAGGGATTGCCAATTACCGCGCCGGTGAGCAGGTTCTCAATACGCAGCTGGAAACAAAATCCCTGCTGCTCAAAGGTAAAGTCATGTTTGGCGACGGTCACAGCGTTCAGCTCGGCTATACCGGTTTTGACAGTGAGGCCGGTGACCGTATGGCTTCCAACTTCAAAGGCCTGAACCAGCAAGCCCGTCAACAAAGATTAACGACCGATGTGAATGTCCATACCGGCACGTTCAAATATCGCTGGGATCCGGCAGATAATGATCTGATTAATCTGAAGTTTAATCTCTGGGGCACCAAACTGAAGCAACGCAGCCCGACAGCCTATGGCGGCAGCAACAACGCTCCTGCAGATTTTAAATCCGGCCCTGACTTGTGGACATGGGGCGGCGATATCAGCAACCGCTCGCAATTTGATACAGCTTACGGTGATTTCGATTTCACTTATGGCGCATCTTACAAGCTGGAATCGACCAAGCCCTCAGAAGATACGAAAAAATGGGATAGCTGGCTCGATCTGCGTGACGGGAAACGTGAAGAAGCGGCTGCCTATATCAAGACAGCGTATAAACCGGTTGACTGGCTGACAGTTAATGGCGGCCTGCGCTATTCCTCTATGTGGTCGCAGGATCGCAGCAGCACACATCTCGATCATCCGGATATGGTCTACGGCACTGCCCGCCTGAAACAGGATGGTTTCAGCCCGTCGCTGGGCGTGACAGTAGAGCCGTTTGACGGCGCACAACTCTATGCCAATTATTCCAGCACATTGCGTGCGCCAAGCATTATGGAAGCTGTCTCTGCTTTCAATATGACCGTAAACGAGGATACCAAGGCAGAACGCGCCAATAACTGGGAAGTGGGCGCTAATTTCATTCAGGATAGCCTGATCGCCGACACTGACCGCGCCATGCTGAAACTCGGCTACTTCAACTGGGATATTAAGGATTACATTGCCCGCGAGTTCCATCGATATCCGAACTCCCAGAATGTGCGTATTCGCAACATTGACCGCGCCCGCTTCTCCGGTCTGGAAATGTCGGCAAATTATGAACTCGACGGTTTTGCTGCAACTTTGGCAGCCAATTATTATCTGAATGTGGAGTTCTGCCGTACGGCCGAAACCTGTGAAAACAAATCTCTTTATGCGGATTACGCCACCAATCAGGTGCCGCCGAAATATGGCATCGACCTGACCCTGACACAGAAACTGATGGATGATGCGCTGACCGTCGGCGGACGTATTTCATATACCTCTTCCCGTGCAGTCGGCCACGGCGATGTCACAGGACAGGGCATGTCTCAGTTCATCACCATGATCGACTGGAAACCCTATACTTTGGTGGATGTTTTCGCTGAATATAAGATCAATGAGAACTATACCGCCAGTTTCCGCGTGGAAAATCTGACAGACCGGTTTTATGTCGATCCGCTCAGTCTTGTTTTGCAGCCAGGGCCCGGACGGACATTCTATGCTGGCCTGACCGCCAATTTTTAAAATTGCGCGAAACCAACTCTTTATCTCTGCCGACGGGTATCGCCGGCAGACTGACGGCATTTATTCCTTGTTAAATAAACTTGATTATTATATTCAAGATTTATTCTCTCACCTTGCCTTACGCTCTTTGTAAGCTCCGAGGTGCATTTTCAGGAAAACGGTTGCCGGCAGATGTGGGATCTCCACCATCTTTTTAAAAAACATGCACGCGATATCAGGCAGGCTTTGCGCCGCAGAGGATTACCTGAAGAAACAGCCGCTGACCTGACACAGGATACGTTTCTGCGTGTTCTGGTCTCCCCGCCTGCCCCCAGCAAATCTACCTATAATCCGGTCGGATATTTGTTCAGAATTGCACGTAATCTCGGCACAGATTACCAGAGGCGGGAAGGCCTGTTACGTAAAGCAGATCTTTCGCCGGAGGATTTCGCCGCCATTGCCGATCCCTCACCATCACCGGAAAAACATGTCTATGACCGCCAGAAATTACGGCTGACACAACAGGCCTTGCAGGAACTGCCGCAACGCACCCGTACAGCCTTTGAAATGCATCGCATGGATGAGATGACTATCGCGGCCATTGCCGCAGAGCTGAACCTCTCCGTCGGTAGAACATGGTCACTGATCCGCGAAGCCTATGAATATATCGACGGTCGTCTGCGTGATCTCTGAATTAATACTCAGCACTGAAAATCTGCCGTCCTTATTCGTAAACAGTGATAAG
>JAIRVW010000405.1 GCA_031253705.1 Brucellaceae bacterium | reverse complement strand
CGCAAAACCAATCACCAGATGCGGGCGTTGTGCATGATGACCAATCGTTGCAAGAATGTCAGGATTCTCCACCATCTGCAAAGACGGCGAAGCCTCACCTGCCTGCTTCTTGATCTTCTGATCCGCTGCATTGGCTATGCGCCAGTCGGCAACGGCCGCAACCATGACAGCGGCATCCGCTGGCAATTGTGCCTCGACAGCATCACGCATCTGCCGCGCTGTCTCCACATGGATGGTTTTAACACCCTGCGGATCGGGAATTGTCACAGGGCCCGCTACCAATCGCACATCCGCACCAAGTCGCGCCAGAGCCGCAGCAATCGCATGTCCCTGCTTGCCGGAGGAACGGTTGGCAATATAGCGCACCGGATCAATCGGCTCATGAGTCGGGCCCGATGTGATGATGATTTTCTTACCAGCCAGCGGGAGGTATTGAGGCGGCAACAGCAATTGCTCGATCTTTGCAACGATCTGCAACGGTTCGCTCATGCGCCCTGTACCGGCCTCCCCCTTCTCAGCCATCTCACCACGCTCAGGGCCGATAAAATGCACACCATCCTGATGCAGAACCCTCACATTACGCTGCGTTGCCGGATTGCTCCACATCGCCGGATTCATTGCAGGCGCTATCAGCACCGGCACTTTGCGCGCCAGCAGAATAGCCGCCGCCAGATCACCGCCCAGCCCTGCCACCATCTGCGCCATACGATCAGCGGTCGCAGGCGCTACAACAATCAGGTCAGCATCACGCGCCAGCCGGATATGGCCGACATCCTGCTCATCCTCGCGGGAGAATAAATCTGTATAGACATGGTCGGCAGCCAAAGCGCCAACAGATAACGGCGTGATAAAAGCCTGCGCGGCTTGCGTCATCACCGGCCGCACATGCGCACCACGCTCTTTCAAACGACGGATCAGATCCAGCACTTTATAAGCTGCAATGCCACCGCCGATTATCAGCAAAATCCGCTTATCTTTAAGGCTCTGCGCAACGGGATCAGAAGCAGGCGATAAAGGTGCAGACACCTGCGTTTCGCCCGACAGCAACACCCGCACCTCTTCCTCCATTGAACGGCCATTGGCTGCCGCCTGACGGCGCAGAGCTTCTTTTACATCTTCATCAAGATTACGAATTGTGATGCTGGCCATAACAGCCTCCAACAAAAAAGCGATATTCCTTTCAGAATACCGCTTTTCAAGTCAACATTGCAATCATTTATGCAATCAATGCAATCAAAAGAGCAATTTTACCGTCAGGATCACCATACAGGCAGCAATCACAACCAGCGCTACACGCCCCATACGCGTATGCCGCGCCTCTGCCTTGCCGATAGCTGCAGCAGTCGCATCATCAAAACGCAGACCATTGGCAGCCATATTATCCATTTCACAGGAAAGCCGCTCCAGACGCTTGGTCAGCTCCGGTGTCTGACGCATGAAATGCAGTAGCGCCATGCCGCTTTCTTTCACATCTGCCGCAATGCCGACCGGCCCCAGATTTTTACGGATCCAGCCACCAACAACCGGTTCTGCCGATTTCCACATATTGAAATGCGGATCAAGCGTGCGCGATACCCCCTCAACCACAACCATGGTCTTTTGCAGCATGATCAGCTCGGCACGGGTTTCCATGTCGAAAAGCTCTGTAACTTCAAACAGCAGGGTCAGCAGTTTTGCCATAGAGATGGTTTCTGCCGGCTGACCATGGATCGGCTCACCAATCGCGCGAATAGCCTGTGCAAAGCTCGCCACATCATGATGATGCGGTACATAGCCTGCCTCGAAATGCACCTCGGCGACACGGCGATAATCGCGCGTGATAAAACCATAGAGTATTTCCGCCAGAAAACGGCGTTGCTGCTTGTTGAGACGGCCGGTAATACCAAAATCCACCGCAACAATCGTGCCCTTCGGATCAACAAACAGATTGCCCGGATGCATATCCGCATGGAAGAAACCATCACGCAGCGTATGGCGCAGGAAAGACTGGATCAGTGTACGTGCCAGTTTTTGCAGATCAAAACCGGCAGCGCGCAAGCCCTCGACATCCGACATTTTGATGCCGTCAATCCATTCCATGGTCAGCACATCACGGCCGGTACGTTCCCAATCCACGGCAGGCACACGAAAGCCTTCGTCTTCCTTGATATTCTCGGCAATCTCAGAAAGTGCTGCCGCTTCCAGCCGCAAATCCATTTCGATACGCGTGGTCTGCGCAAGCGTCTCCGCCACCATGACCGGACGCAAGCGGCGCGTCACAGGCACAAAGCGCTCCTGCAAGCGCGCAACCATGAAGAAACCTTCAAGATCCTGCGCGAAACGCTGACGCACGCCCGGACGAATAACTTTTACTGCAACCTTGCGCTTGCCATCAACAATAGCCGGATGCACCTGCGCCATCGATGCAGCGGCAATCGGCGCATCAAACTGCGTGAAGAGATTATCAATTGTGCGGCCGAGCGAGCCTTCTACAGTACGCTTTGCAGCCTCTTCAGGAAAGAAGTCCATACGATCCTGCAAAAGCTGCAGATCATCCGCGACTTCCTTGCCGACAAAATCCGGACGTGTGGCCAGAAACTGACCGAGCTTGACATAAGACGGCCCCAGACGGTTCATCGCCCGTGACATGCGCTCCGAGCGCGCTGTATCGCGCGAGCGTTTGCGTGCCAGTATCCCTGCCATACGATGAGCAAAAGCAGGTAAACCACTCAGGCCTTCTGCCGGCAATGCGCTGATTACACCTTCACGGGTCATCACCCAACCGGCATGGATCAGTCGGAAACTTGCAGCAATGCGACCCATAACTCACTCACTTTACAGAGCGCCTTCCGGAAATCTCGTATCAGTTTCCGGAATTAAAATGCGCGGGAAATAATAATCAGATTTTCCAGCCTGAATGCAGACTGGCGATACCGCCGGTAAAATTGCGCCATGTCACGCGGGAGAAACCGGCCGCGGTGATCATATTGGCGAAATCCTGCTGTTTCGGGAATTTGCGGATGGATTCAACCAGATATTTGTAGGATTCCGCATCGCCGGTCACCATTTTGCCAATGGCCGGAATAGCATGGAACGACCACTGGTCATAAATCTTATCCAGCAGCGGCATTTCCACTTCGGAAAATTCGAGGCAGAGGAAACGGCCACCCGGTTTCAGCACGCGGAAAGCCTCTTCCAGTGCCCAGTCGATATGCGGCACATTGCGGATACCGAAAGCAATCGTATAGGCATCAAAGGAATTGTCTTCAAACGGCAGCTTCTCAGCATTGGCCTCGACAAAATCCACATTATTCAGCAGACCTTTTTTGGCCGCACGTTCCTGACCGACAGCCAACATCGAGCCGTTAATATCAAGCACAGTGGTATGCGCCTGACGGTCTGAAGCCTCAACAATACGAAACGCAATATCACCGGTACCACCAGCCACATCGAGCGAGCGCCAGTTCTGAATATGCGACGGGATTTTCGGCGGTGCCAGCCAGGCAACCATTGCATCTTTCCATGCGCGGTGCAGACCGGCGGACATCAGGTCGTTCATCACGTCATAGCGCTTGGCCACACTGTGAAAAACCTCATTCACCAGCCCCTGCTTGGACTCCTCATCGACTTTCTGAAAGCCGAAAGAGTTTTCCATACCGCCATGGGCACCGACACGGTTCTGATCTGCGCCCTGATCTGCCCCCCGATCCGCCGGAGAATTTTCGTGTTGCTGGCTCATAATTTATCCTGTCCCGCCCTGTCCGGCATCGCGCCGGAATTCGGGTCTTACATTGCGGATCGAGACGACAATTCCCAACCCGTATGCCTGATGAAACATCTCGCTCTTAGCATATAAAGGCTAAGCGCGATGTTACAAGCAAATACGGCAAAGTTTGGCAGGACTTAACAAAATTTGCTCAGCAAAAATCCCGGCAGAATGATTCTTTTCAGCCATTTCATGCATCACAGTTTCGTGTGAACGGGCTCATTCACCTGTAAAGCCGGTCTCCCGCGCCAGAGAATTGTATAAAACGGGGCAAAATTACACCTCTCTGCTTTTCCATACCGGTATTTTGGCTTATTGCGGTCTGGAAAATTCATCGGCTTCGGCTAATAATGTGAAAAATAAATTTTGAAAGCAGCGGGATATTATGAGCGTAACGGTCGTTAATCATCCGCTTGTCCAGCACAAGCTCACCATCATGCGCATGAAAGAAACCTCGACCGCCAGCTTCCGGCGGTTGCTGAAAGAGATTTCCCTTCTGCTTTGCTATGAAGTAACCCGCGATCTCGATCTGACAACCACCATGATCGAAACGCCGATGCAGCCAATGGAATCGCCGATCCTCGACGGTAAGAAACTGGTTTTCGCATCCATCCTGCGCGCAGGTAACGGTCTGCTGGAAGGTATGCTGGATTTGGTTCCGGCAGCACGCGTTGCCCATATCGGTCTCTATCGCGACCATAAAACACTGCAGCCGGTGGAATATTATTTCAAAGCGCCGGAAGATATCGTCAACCGTCTGATCATTGTGGTTGACCCGATGCTGGCGACCGGTAATTCCGCGGTTGAAGCGATCACTAAGCTGAAAGAGCGCGGTGCAAGCAATATCCGCTTCCTCTGCCTGCTGGCGGCGCCGGAAGGCATTAAGCATTTTGCCGAAGCGCATCCGGATGTGCCGATCTATACAGCGGCCATTGATGAGAAGCTGAATGAAGACGGCTATATTGTTCCGGGTCTTGGTGATGCCGGTGACCGTATGTACGGCACCAAATAATTAAAAAAGCGACCGTATGGTCGGTACCAAGTAAGCCATACATAGTCTGATAAAAAACGGCGCTCAGAGCGCCGTTTTTTATGCCGTCACGGTTTCATAAATCACCGGATTGAGTGTCGGTTTATGTTCACTCAGCATCATCGCCTGCTGCACCATCTGCACAGCCTGATCTGCTTTGTCTTGCGTCTGCGCATGAACCAGCGCCAGCACATCACCCGCTTTGACTGCACTGCCCAACGGAAGAAGATCAGTCACACCAACAGAAGGATCGATCTGATCCTGCGGGCGCATACGTCCGCCGCCGAGTGCAACAACACTCATACCGACCGCGCGCGTATCAATGACGCTGATATAACCATCACGCTCAGCACAAACCTGCATCTGAAGAGGCGCAACCGGCAGATAATGTGCAGCCCTTTCGACAAAATCCGCAGGCCCGCCAAGTCCGGCAACCATACGGCCGAATTTTTCTGCGGCACAGCCATTATCCAGAACCTTTTGCGCCTTTGCCAGACCGTCAGCAACTGTTGCCGCCAGTCCCGCAGTCACCAGCATGTGCGCGGCAAAATTCAGCACAACTTCGGCCAAACGCGGCTGCTGTTTTGCACCCGTCAGAAAATCAACCGCATTGCGCACTTCCACAGCATTACCGGCACAGTCTGCCAACGGTTCATTCATATCGGTAATCAGTGCACTGGTCAGCAAACCCGCACCATTAGCCACCTGCACCAGACTTTGCGCCAGTGCCTGCGAAGCTTCAAATGTCGGCATAAAAGCACCGCTGCCGGTTTTCACATCCAGCACCAGCCCGCCAATGCCGGAAGCCAGCTTTTTGGAAAGAATAGAGGCCGTAATCAACGGAATGGATTCCACCGTCGCCGTCACATCACGCACAGCGTAGAAGCGCTTATCCGCCGGAGCGAGATCGCCGGTCGGACCGATAATAGCGCAACCGCAATCCCGTACCACTTTGTCGAACAAGACCTTATCGGGATAGCTCTGATAGCCGAGAATGGCATCCATCTTATCCAATGTGCCACCAGTATGACCAAGGCCACGACCGGAGATCATCGGCACATAGGCACCGCAGGCAGCAACAATCGGCGCCAGCATCAAGGACACATTATCGCCCACACCGCCGGTGGAATGCTTATCCACCACCGGTCCGTCAAGATCGTGCCATGCCAGCACATCACCGGAATATTGCATGGCTGTTGTCAGTGCCACAGCTTCATCACGGGTCATACCATTGAAATAGACCGCCATGCCAAAGGCAGCAATCTGCCCTTCGCTCACACTGCCATCGGTAATACCGCGCACAAATGCCTTGATTTGCTCTGCACTCAAAACTTGGCGATCGCGTTTTGCCCGAATGATTTCCTGTGGCAGCATAGGAGAAGCTCCTTAAAACTCAGCCGATTTCACCGACCAGTATCCTGATAATTTTTTGCAGCTTCTGGCCGCCCAAAGGTGCCATGGTCTTGGTTTCATGGTGGGAGAGTTCATCGCCGCTCATGCCTGCAGCATAATTGGTGATGACCGAACAGGCAGCAGCCCTCAGCCCCAGAAAACGTGCCAAAATCACTTCCGGCACAGTAGACATGCCCACAGCATCGGCACCCAATATGCGTGCCATGCGGATTTCTGCCGGTGTCTCAAAAGACGGGCCTGAAAACCACATA
>JAIRVW010000401.1 GCA_031253705.1 Brucellaceae bacterium | reverse complement strand
GCATCAGCAGATAGCCGAGCGCATTCCACGGAAAGCCGGTGAGAATAAACGAACGCAGCCATTCCGTGATACCGAGCGCGATTGCCAGTACCAGAATGCGGATAAGACCGGCGCCCCAGAATATCCGTGCAAATGCTGCAGCAAAGGCGAAGAAAAAAGCCAGAAAAGCAGGCAGGCCGAGTATGGCAAGCGGTAATGCCCATGCGAAATTTTCCGCATCCACCAGCAGCGCCATGCCGATCCACCAGAGACCGGCGAGAAAGTAACCGAAACCAAACAGCCAGCCTGTACGAAAGGCGGGGAGCAGGCGTCTCCATCCGGTTGCGGTTGATCTCGCTGAGCTGTCAAGCAACAGCACCAGCAGCGGAAAACCGATGAAACCGGCGGGCAAGAAGTCAAACGGCGGTAAGGCCAACGTGACAATCGCACCGGCAAAGACAGTCAGAAGCGCTTTCCGCCAGCCGGTTATGGTTTCAGTCAGGCGGTAATAAAGGCTGTTCACTCTGTTCGGTCTCTCAATGGGGAAAGGTTCTTAGCTAGTCTATGAGCTGAAGATTAAGAAAAACTGAGAAGAGAATACAGCGATAAAAAAACACCGCCGGTCAGGGGCGGTGTTTAAATAAAATGAGACGCTGTTTAGCTTTGGAAATAATCCGCATTTTTTGGAGTGATGCGGACTTTGTGAATACGGCGGGAATCGGCTTCCAGCACTTCCAGCTCATAGTCCGGCAGAACATCGACAATCGCGCCGGTATCGGGAATATGATCCAGCGCCGAGATAATCAGGCCGCCGAGCGTATCCACGTCTTCACTGTCCTCGCCCTGCATAAAGCCTGCGCCGATCAGTTTTTCCAGCTCTTCCAGCTCCGCACGCGCATCGACGGTATAGGAGCCGTCCGGATTGCGGATCAGGGACAATTCCTCGTCGTCATGTTCGTCTTCGATATCGCCGACAACCATTTCCACAATGTCTTCCAGCGAGACGAGACCGTCTGTACCGCCATATTCGTCGATCACCAGTGCCATCTGAATATGGCTTGCCTGCATACGCGCCATCAGGCTGCTTGCCAGCATGGAGGACGGCACAAACAACACCTTGCGCATCAGGTTCAGTTCGCTGATCGGCGTGGTGAGATCGATTTTCGACAGATCATAGCGCTTGGCAGCGGCAGACTGTTCGGAGCCGGCAGGCTGCTGTCTGCTCATACGGGTAATGTAGTTGAGAACATCGCGGATATGGATCATGCCGCGCGCATCATCGAGCGTCTCAACATAGACCGGCATGCGGGAATGGCCGGAGGATTCAAACAGTTCCAGCAATTCACCCAGCGGTGTTGAATATTCAATCGCTTCAATATCCGCGCGGCTGATCATCACGTCATCAACGCGAAGTTCCCGCAGGCGCAGAATATTGTTGAGCATCGCCTTTTCCTCGGCGGAAAAAGCTGTGTCACTGCCTGTATCATCCGAGAGCGCATCCGTCAGATCTTCACGGATCGAGCTGGTCTGGCGCGAACGGAGAAACGGAAATAATCCGGCAAGGAGTGAACGTTTTTCAGATCCTGATGCCCGTGCAGAGCTTTGCCCCGTACTCTGCGCTTCCGGATCGTTCTGGGAAACGGCGTCGCTGTGAACAGCGCCCGTCGAAGAATTGTGATTAGTCTGATCAGCCATGGTCAATCGTTTTCATTATCGGTTGAATGTACAGTATAAGGATCAGGTATGGCAAGAGCATGAAGGATTTCGCGTTCCAGCCCTTCCATTTCCTCTGCTTCCTCATCATCTTCATGATCGTAGCCCAGAAGATGCAGCAGGCCGTGCACGATCATATGGTGCAGGTGCTGATCAAAACTTTTGTTTTCTTCCGCAGCTTCCCGCTCAACGGTTTCCCGCGCAATAATAATATCGCCGAGCATCGGTCCCGGAGCATCGCCCGGAGCTACCTCAAAAGCCGGAAAAGACAGCACATTGGTGGCTTTGTCTTTGTTGCGCCATTGCGCATTGATCGTGCGGATGGAGGCGTCATCTGTCAGCACAAGGCTGAGCTCGGTCTCTTGCTGCGGCAGTTCAAGCCGCGCCCAGACGGCATCGACACAGGATCGCGCAAGTGTTTCATAGGCTTCATTGTCGGCGTCTAAAGGGTTTTCCCAAAGCGGGCTTTCAATGAGAATATCAATTGTAATCATTTCAGATCCGTGAACCGGTTTTATAAGCAAAATAACAGCCCGTCCTGTGAAAAAGGCGGGCTGTTATAAAACTCTGGTTATATCTAAGAACCTATTTAGGTTGTCGGGGGCGTGTTTTCACCCTCAGTCACGCTGTCTTTATGGTATTTCAGCGTTTTGGCAGCGCCGCGTTTTTCATAGGCGCGGACAATAGCGGCAACCATCGGGTGACGTACAACATCTTTGTCGCTGAAGCGTACGGTGATAATATTTTCAACGTCACCCAGAATTTCCAGCGCTTCCACAAGGCCGGATTTCTGACCGGCGGGCAGATCGATCTGGCTCGGATCGCCGGTGACAATCATGCGCGAACCTTCACCCAGACGGGTCAGGAACATTTTCATCTGCATGGATGTGGTGTTCTGCGCCTCATCGAGAATAACGGCCGCATGTGCCAGTGTGCGTCCGCGCATGAAAGCCAGAGGTGCGATTTCAATCACACCGGCGGCGAGCGCACGCTCTACTTTATCCGCAGGGATCATGTCGTAAAGCGCGTCATAGAGCGGGCGCAGATACGGATCGACTTTTTCTTTCATGTCACCCGGCAAAAAGCCGAGCCGTTCACCGGCTTCAACTGCAGGGCGAGACAGCACGATCCGTTCCACCAGTCCGCGTTCCAGCAGCATGGCGGCATGGGCAACAGCGAGATAGGTTTTGCCGGTACCGGCAGGACCGGTGCCGAAAACCAGCTCCGAGCGTTCCATCGCACGCATATAGGCATCCTGCGTCGGCGTGCGGGCAAAGATGGTCTTTTTGCGTGTGGAGATTTGTGCCGCGGAAAGGCGGGTTTTGGTTTCCAGCGTCGGCAGGCTCAGCTGATCGTCACGCACCGGCGTGGCAGTGGCGGCCATGCGCAGCGCACCATCGACATCGGATTTGCTCAGGTCATGACCTTTTTGCAGAAGCGAATAGAGGTGGTCCAGTGCCATACGTGCCTGTGCCGTGGCCGTTGCTTCACCGCGCAGGATCAGCTGGTTGCCTTTGGAGCGGACATCGACACCAAGTTTCTGCTCAATATAAGCGAGATTCTCATCGAATTTGCCGAACAGCGCACTCGCCAGCCGGTTGCTGTCGAAATCGAGGACAATGTGAGCCATATCGGAAGCGCCATCCTGCAATGTAGGCATAGAAGTGGCGGGTTTTTTCAGTTCTTTGCTAACCTGTTTGCCCGTGGTGACGTTCAACCGGCTCTCCTTGATTGCGGTTTGGCTGTAAATCTAAAAGGCGCTGATCCGCCGTGACAGATCATATCTGACACGATTATGGTACAGATTAATGACACTGTCACGCGGAAAGCAAAGCCGGTAACTATATGTGGTATTTAAGCGAGTTTCTCGGCCACAAGGCTGTTGGTGCCGGTGCTGTTCACGCGCACGCGGATCATGTCGCCGACTTCACCCGGATTATTCTCGATAATCACCGGAATGAGCCATGGAGAACGCCCGATCATCTGGCCTTCAAGACGTCCCGGCTTTTCGAGAAGCACATCCATTTCAGTGCCGACAAGACTATCCTGAAACGCATACTGCTGTTCGCTGAGCAATGCCTGCAAACGCTGCAGACGCTCGTCTTTCACGGATTCTTCCACATGATCCGGCAGATCGGCACCCGGAGTGCCCGGACGCGACGAATATTTGAACGAATAGGCCTGCGCATAACCCACTTCACGCACCAGCCGCATTGTGTCTTCAAAATCCTCATCGGTTTCGCCAGGGAAGCCGACAATGAAGTCACCGGACAGCGCCAGATCAGGGCGTACGGAACGGATACGCTCGATGAGGCGAATATAATCCTCACCTTTATGCTTGCGGTTCATCGCTTTCAGAATACGGTCGGAACCGGCCTGCACCGGCAGATGCAGATAAGGCATCAGAATATCGAGATCACGATGGGCATTGATCAGCGCATCATCCATGTCACGCGGATGGCTGGTCGTGTAGCGCAGACGGGCAATGCCCGGAATTTCCGCCAAACGATAGAGCAGTTCTCCCAAGCCCCATTCGCGGCCGTCATCGCCCGCGCCGTGCCAGCCGTTGACATTCTGGCCGAGCAGGGTCAGCTCGCGCACACCGGCCTGAACCAGCTTTGTCGCTTCATTGATGATCTGGGCAACGGAGCGGGACACTTCAGAACCGCGTGTATAAGGCACCACACAGAAGGTGCAGAATTTATCACAGCCTTCCTGCACTGTCAGAAAGGCGGAGACACCGCGCTTGCGTACTTGTTCACGGCTGGCAAGCGGCAGATGTTCAAACTTGTCTTCAACTGCATATTCTGTGTCAACGACCTGACGGCCTTCACGCACCTGAGCAAGCGCCTGCGGCAAACGGTGATAGGTTTGCGGACCGACAACGAGGTCAACAGTTGGCGAGCGGCGCAGAATTTCGTCGCCTTCAGCCTGTGCTACGCAACCGGCAACGCCGATGATCAGCTCTTTGCCGTCAGCCTGACGTTTATTCTTCAAATTACGCAGACGACCCAGCGCGGAGTAAAGTTTCTCTGAAGCTTTTTCGCGGATGTGGCAGGTATTGAGCAGAACCATATCCGCATCATCGGGGCTGTCTGTGGTGACATAGCCTTCTGCGGCCAGACTGTCGGCCATGCGCTGGCTGTCATAGACATTCATCTGGCAGCCATAGGTTTTGACAAAAACCTTACGGCTGTTGGCCAGATTATTACCGGAGGCAGCGACGCTCAGTTCAGTGTCTGCAGCCTGATGACGGGTGTGGTGTGCTGTTTGATCCTTCATGGTGCGGCTTTTAACGCTTTTCCCCGCCAATGAGAAGGGGACAGATGCGCACAAACCGGCCGGAAAGCTCAGATTATTGGACGGATGGCGGCGTGTAGCGCTCAGTCAAAAATTTCATCCGGATAGGCGCCCCAGATTTGTGTCTGACGGATCCAGCCGCGCGTACCCTGCGTATCAAGCTGGCACCACTGGCCGTTACATTCACGGATATTGGCAATGACACCGGCTTCCGCACGGGCAACAACGCGGGCGCTGTCGCTGGCGCTGGCATAAAGATCAATCATAGTGTCGGTTTTGCCGCGCTCCCAAGGGGCGATGATCGCCGTGCGTTTACCGGCGAGCAGCGACTGATAAACCCAGCCTTCCGTGCCGTCGGCATCACGGATACGGCGCCAGTTGTCATATTCCTGAATAATCTCAACCGGCAAACCGGATTTGGTATAAAGCCATGACACCGCATAATCGCGTCCCGGACCGACGCGGATATTCACACGGGCAGGTTTCAGGCTGACAAAGCGCGGAATCGGCAGGCCGCTTGATCCAAGATTGGCGGAAGCGGTTTTTTGTTTTGGCGCAGGACCCTCGCCGGAAGGACCTTCCTCTTCGGAGGAAACTTCCGCCTCATCGGATGTGTCTTGCGCATGGACAGGATGCCAGCCGGATAAAGACGGCAGCAGAAACAGACAGGAAAACAGGCCTATCGCCAGGAACAGATAAAATTTCGATTTCTCTGTTTTATGCATATGCTGTTTCATTCGCAGTCCTGA
>JAIRVW010000107.1 GCA_031253705.1 Brucellaceae bacterium | reverse complement strand
TCTCGTCGGCCACAAGCCGCGAAGCACCTTTGATTAGATCATCAACATCGGCGGCACTGCCGTCTTTATTGGTACGGTTACCACTGGATGTAACTTCAACGCTATAATGCTTAGGTTCGGCAATAACATCATCGGCTTCTTCAGCCTTGTCCTTGCCCCAAAGTTTAATTCCGAAGAGCTCGAAAGCATGCGCAGGCGTTGCCGCCATTGCCGGCAGCAGCGCAGTGAACAGCAGGAGGGTGCTGACTTTACGGATTGGAGCTCTCCTTAATCTACTTACCTGCATATCATCCCGTTCAACAGGGTCAATACGCATATTCCACAAGATGCCCGCTCCACCCTTCGGGCGATGGCTAATAATCTCTCTGCCGGAGAGTATTACCCTAAAGCCCCCACTGTTTTTTTAAGATTTATACCTAACAAAACATTAACTTGAAATTTTCTTTACCTAAAGAAAGACTTAATTTGTGCATTTCAGCAAAGTTAATTGTAAGAATATGCATTCTTAAGAAATGAACGGAACAGGTTCCGAACAAGCAAAATTCTCATAACACATTGAGAACATTACCATTCCTTGCGAATACCTGCCTTGTGACACTCTTTCGCTGCAGATATAGCGCTCTGAAACATATTTTCAGCCCCCTTTGCAACAAGGTTCAGGCAAATCTGTCCATTCGTTAAGATATATACTCAAATACCAAAAAATCCCTGCAACGGAATCGCCGTTCCGCTGCAGGGATTCGTCTGTGAGACTCAGCTAATTAAGTTAGAGCGGCTCCATTTATGCTTGAATTCCCGGAGCCGCTCACTCTCTTTGGTACACGCATTATCCTACGCAAAACCGCTCCGCACTTTTGCTGGAAATGCTCTATCTGCGCCATTTTCCGCGCGGGAAATGTGCAGGCCCGACACCCCAGCCCGGATGCCAGCCGCCCCGCCCGTAAGGCCGGTAACCGGAGTTGCGCCAGGGCCGGTAATAAGGTCTGTAATAAGGCGGGTTCCAGTGCCGGTAATAGGGTCGATAATATGGCCCGTAATATGGACCATCATCATAAAAGCCTGATCCGAAATTCAGCCCCAGATAAACCTGCGGCTGTGAATTATAGGCCGGAGCATAGGAAGGCGCGGAATTATAGCCTTGTGACAGATAGCGGCCGCTGACCCAGCCGACACCCCAGCTGCTGCGAATTTCACACCAGCCGCCGCGGCACGAATTAATATGGACTGCTGCCCCACGTGGTAAGGCTGCAATACGTGCATATTGCGTACCGGGCCCTTGTCGCAGATTCACGGAGGCCGAGATTGAAGCCACCTGCGCCTGCGCCGCATAAGAAAAGACCAGTAACAGGGCTGCAGAGCCCAATGCGGCAATATGTTTTTTGCGGAGAAAATATCTAAAATTTACGGCTGCAATAATATTCCTGAAAAATTTCATTTAAATCACCATCAATATAATCAAATGAACAGCCAAGATTAAATCAGTCTTGCCGCGAACGCCAGAAATCCTGATGCCAGCCATGCAGCGCGACATTCTCCTGCGGCCACGTTTCAAAGAAACAAGATCATGCAAAACAAAAAACGGCGCTGCTTTCGCAACGCCGTTCATTATTTTTTTAGTCTGCCAAAGGAGTTAATCAAACTCCTGCTGCTATTTATGGCAGGGCACGGGCAGCTTCAGGGCTGACTTCCATCATATTGATGGCCAGATGGTTCATAATCCACAGCGAGCCGATCAGCACGATCGCCAAAATCATCACAGTGAACACCAGAGCCAGCAATGTCCAGCCGCCTTCAGACTTGGAATCCATGTGCAGGAAGTAAACCAGATGAACAACCATCTGTACCGCACCGAAAACCATAATAATGGCAACTGTTGTGGTGGTGTCAAAATACTGTCCCATAACCACGCCGAACGGCACGGCTGTCAGGATGACGGCCAGAATAAAACCAATGATGTAGTTCTTGGTTTCGCTGGCTGATGCTTCAGTTTTGTGAGCGGAACTCATGCCTGAACTCCCATCAGATAAACAATCGAGAATACGCCGATCCAGACAACATCAAGGAAGTGCCAGAACAGGCTGAGGCACATCAGACGGGTCTGATTGGCTTCAGTGAGACCGGAACGCAGAACCTGTGCAACCAGAACCAGAATCCAGATCAGACCGAACAGAATATGCAGACCGTGTGTACCAACCAGCACAAAGAAGGCTGACAGGAACGCGGAACGGCCAGGGCCGGCACCTTCTGCGATCAGATGGTTGAACTCATAGATTTCCATGCCAAGGAAGCTGGCGCCGAGCAGGAATGTCACCGCAATCCAGCCAAGCATGGCGGATTGTTTTTTCTGCGACATTGCAATCATCGCCAGACCATAGGTCAGGCTGGAGAACAGCAGCAATGCTGTTTCAACGGCAACGAACTCCAGATCAAACAGTTCCCAGCCGGTCGGTCCTCCCGCGTATGAACGCGAGAGAACAGCAAAGGTGGCAAACAGACCCGAGAAGATGACACAGTCACTCATCAGGTAGATCCAGAAGCCGATCAGCGTCGTACCACGGGAATCGTGATGTTCGTGATCGTCGTCATGACCGTGGGCGTGGTCGTTAGCGTGCGTTACAGCGGCACTCATGGCTTAACTCCCAAAGACTGCAGCTTGAGCGTATGTTCATCTTCAATACGCTGCACTTCTTCCGCAGTGACATAGTAGTCGCGGTTATTATTGAACGAATGGATGATGCTGATCGCGATAATAGACAGAGCAGCAGCAATCGCCAGCCACCAGATATGCCACACACCGGCAAAACCAAGAGCGATACAAACCATACCGATGATAAAGCCGGTACCGGTATTACGCGGCATATGGATCGGCTTGAAATTATCGGTTTTACGTTTCACGCCGCGCTTCTTCATATCCCAGTAAGCATCAACGTCCTGAACACGCGGTGTTTCAGAGAAGTTGTAGAACGGAGCAGGAGAAGCAATCGACCATTCGAGTGTACGACCGTTTTCCCACGGATCACCGGTGTGGTCACGCAGAGCTTCGCGGTTGCGGATGGATACCAGCACCTGAATAACCTGACAGACAATACCGACCAGAATAATCGCGGCACCGATAGCAGCGATGATCAGATAGATCTGCCATGCAGGATTTTCTGTGTGGTTCACACGACGGGTCATACCCATGAAGCCGAGAATATAGAGCGGCATGAAGGCCATAATGAAGCCGGTCAGCCAGCACCAGAAAGCGCGCTTGCCCCATGTTTCGTCAAGACGGAAGCCGAATGCTTTCGGGAACCAGTAGATGAAACCGGCAAAGCAACCAAACAGAACGCCCGAGATGATCACGTTATGGAAGTGCGCGATCAGGAACACGGAGTTGTGCAATACGAAGTCCGCAGGCGGAATGGCGAGCATAACACCGGTCATACCACCGACAACAAAGGTACACATGAAGCCGACAGTCCACAGAACCGGCGTTTCCATACGCACGCGGCCCTTATACATTGTGAACAGCCAGTTGAAGACTTTCGCACCCGTCGGGATGGAAATAATCATCGTCGCAACGCCAAAGAAGGCGTTAACGGAGGCACCGCCACCCATGGTGAAGAAGTGGTGCGCCCAGACGAGGAAGGCCAGAACAGTAATCGCAACGGTCGCATAGACCATTGAGGTATAACCGAACAGACGCTTGGCCGAAAAGGTTGCGATAACTTCCGAGAACACACCAAAGCAAGGCAGAACCAGAATATAAACTTCAGGGTGACCCCAGATCCAGATGAGGTTGATATACATCATCGGATTGCCGCCGAAATCATTGGTGAAGAAATGCATACCAAGATAACGGTCAAGCTGCAGGAGCGACAGGGTAACGGTCAGGATCGGGAAGGCTGCAACGATCAGAATGTTCGAGCAGAGAGCAGTCCATGTGAAAACCGGAACCTTCAGCATGGTCATGCCAGGGGCACGCATTTTGATGATGGTTGCGATCAGGTTCACACCGGAGAGCAATGTACCCATACCGGAAATCTGCAAGGCCCAGAGGTAGTAATCAACACCGACACCAGGGCTGTATTCCAGACCGGACAGCGGCGGATAAGCCAGCCAGCCTGTACGGGCGAATTCACCGACGCCGAGCGAAATGTTTACCAGAATAGCACCGGCAACAGTCAGCCAGAAGCTAAGGCTGTTCAGGTAAGGGAACGCAACGTCGCGGGCACCGATCTGCAGCGGAACTGCAAAGTTCATCAGACCAACGATAAACGGCATCGCCACGAAGAAGATCATGATCACGCCGTGAGCCGTGAAGATCTGGTCATAGTGGTGCGGAGGCAGGAAGCCTTCATTGGCGCCGGAGGCCATAGCCTGCTGGGCGCGCATCATCACGGCATCGGAGAAGCCGCGGAACAGCATCACCAGCGCCAGAATGATATACATGATACCAACGCGCTTATGATCGACAGTGGTAAGCCAGTCTCTCCACAGAGTGCCCCATTTACCAAAATAGGTAATGGCAGCAAGCAGAGACAAACCACCGAGACCGATTGCGGCCAAAGTGACCATCACAATCGGTTCGTGAAATGGAATATCCGCTAGGGTAAGTTTTCCGAACATTTCTCTACACTTTTAATGGCAAGACCATCAGTCACAGAACAGCCAATGGTCTGCCTGCCAAAATCACGAAAACCTTGTCAGTTCGACGCAGGTTCCGCAGGCGATTCTTTCTTCACAGAGGATGTGATGAACGGCGAAAGCTTCTGTACGCTGCCGCCGCCATGGCTGACACACGGGGTCTTGCCGTCTACACAGCGGCCGATAACAGCGCTGAACAGACCAGGCTCCGATGAAGCATAATGGGTAACCGGATGTTTTTCTGTCGGCTGATCCAGTTCAATATAGCCTGCGCGGCTCAGAACTTTATCGGATGTGCGGACTTCAGAAACCCACTTTTCAAAATCTTCCTCTGACTTCACATGCGCGGTAAAGCGCATCTGAGCAAAACCGTCACCGCTATAGTTTGCGGACAGGCCTTCATAGGAACCGATTTCATTACCGATGAGGTGCAGCTTGGTCTGCATGCCAGGCATTGCATAAACCTGACCACCCAGTGCCGGAATGAAGAAGGAGTTCATGATATGGCCGGAGGTGATGCGGAAATTCAGCGGACGGTCAACCGGTACAACCAGCTCGTTGACAGATGCGATATTCTGCTCCGGATAGATGAAGAGCCATTTCCAGTTCATGGCAACGACTTCAACCTGAACCGGCTTTGCAGCATGTTCCAGCGGACGGTAAGGGTCCAGCTCGTGGGTCTTAACCCAGGTCACATAACCAAGAACAAGAATGACGATGCACGGAATAACCCAGACAAAGGCTTCAATCTTGTTGGAGTGATGCCAGTCAGGAAGGTATTCATTATTCTTGTTGTCACGGTATTTATTCGCGAAATAGAGGGTCGCAATAATCACCGGCACAACAATCAGCGACATGATGACAGTCGCAAAAATAATCAGGTCACGTTCCTTAATGCCGACTTCGCCTTTAGGAAACAAAACAACCTGCTGGCAACCTGCCAGAATTGCCGTCAGCATCAGAACCGCACCAATGCCTACTGAGCGGAATAATCTGTGTTTCATTTAATTTTTCCGTCTTGAATGCGCCCGGGACAGGCCACATATCAACATTCACCAAGATGTTTTATGCTCATGAGAAAACACAAAAACATCTTAACTGCTTTGAAATGCTGTATTATTTCTGCCCTGAAGTTGCTTCAGAACGAGAAGAACATACAGTACTTTCGGTAAATTCTGAAATTCATAGACAAAAAAGCCCCGTATTTCAACACCGGCAGCCTATACACAACACTTCAGAAAACCCTGCAGGAACAGCCCTCTTTCTCTCAGAGATAAAAGCTGCTCCGTATCCGACGAACCCGCCTGAGGGCATTGACCGTCCCGATACAAAATATCTGCCGGAAAAACAGCCGCACCACGCCGATTCAATCTATCGTCCAGAGACTTTTGCGGCTTCTATAAGCATGAAAGCAGCTAACGGCAAGATGAATCTCGGTCACGTTTTCGCGTCTGGCGCGAAAAATCCTTGCCGCCAGCGGTACAGATTACAACTTAAGCGATTCCGCGAAGTTGCCGCAGCCATATAAAACAGAAGGAACCGGCGCTGTGTTGCTGTGCTGGCAGGCGGCGGCTGCTTTGAAATGCCATGCCCTGAAAATGGAAAAGGCCGGGATAACCCGACCTTCCATAAAACGCCTCAACCAGTGCCAGTTCATCCGTGGTCAAAAATCAGGCGAATTTCTTAAACTAAACCTATGTATAGACACCCATTATTTCAAGAACATGACAGTTTCACAAAATTTCTGTGGCACCTGCTCCTGAAGAGTGTGACAAGCCGCAGACTGCCCGATCCTCAATTATGCGACAGCGCGCTCCTGATAAGCGACCTGCTGTCTTGCATCTTCATCCGCAATATAGGCGTAGATCTCGTCCATGCATTGCTGCAGCATATCCAGATCAACAGGCCCCATACGGCTGAGATAAATATCCATCTCGCTGGCAGGAACACCGCGCTTAATCATTTCCACAATCGCTTGTACGACTATCACTTTCTGATCAAATCTGTAGCGCTGCATAACCCACCTCACGCATCTCAGAGTGTTCCATCTCTTTATGCCCCAATATGGTTAACATGGAATGAATATCGCACGTTTGGCAACAGCAAATAACTGTCATTTTTCAATAAGATATAAGTTATATAATATTTCTGAACGGTAATAACAAAACGCGTTGCATTATAAAAATATACCTGCGTTTTATTTATTCAATTTTCAAACAAAACGCCCCGCCGGATATTATTCCGGCGGGGCGTTTTTACTCTTATTACTGATCTAAAAATTACATGCCGTCACTATGGCCGATGATCTCACGCTTACCCACATGGTTGGCAGCGCCGACCAGGCCTTCCTGCTCCATGCGTTCAACCAGCGAGGCGGCACGGTTATAACCGATCGACAGGCGGCGCTGGATATAGGATGTCGAGCACTTCTTATCGCGCAGCACAACTTTGACAGCCTTTTCGTAAAGGTCATCACCATCTTCAGAGCCCATATCGCTCTTATCGAAAACAGCACTGTCCTCTTCCGACATTTCCGCGTCTTCTTCATCTGCGGTCACGGTTGCCAGATAATCAGGACGACCCTGCTCTTTCAGGTGATTAACAACCTTCTCGACTTCCTCATCCGACACGAAAGGACCATGGACGCGAACGATGCGGCCGCCACCGGCCATATGCAGCATATCACCCTGACCAAGCAGTTGCTCTGCGCCCTGCTCACCGAGAATGGTGCGACTGTCGATCTTCGAGGTCACCTGGAAGGAAATACGGGTCGGGAAGTTCGCCTTGATCGTACCGGTGATCACATCCACGCTAGGTCGCTGCGTCGCCATGATCAAGTGAATACCGGCGGCACGAGCCATCTGCGCCAGACGCTGGATCGCACCTTCGATTTCCTTACCTGCAACCATCATCAGGTCAGCCATTTCATCGACGATAACGACGATGTAAGGCATTGGCGTCAGATCCATTTCCTGTTCTTCATACAGGATTTCACCGGTCGCCTTGTCAAAGCCTGCCTGAACGGTACAGGTCACAGTCTCACCCTTTTCACGGGCAGCAGCAGCGCGGGCATTATAGCCGTCAATATTACGCACACCGAGACGGGACATTTTACGATAGCGCTCTTCCATTTCGCGTACCGTCCATTTCAGCGCCACAACGGCCTTTTTCGGATCGGTCACAACAGGGGTGAGCAGATGCGGAATACCGTCATAGATCGACAGTTCCAGCATTTTAGGATCGATCATGATCAGGCGGCATTCTTCCGGCTTCAGACGGTAGAGCAGCGACAGGATCATCGTGTTAATAGCAACAGACTTACCGGAACCCGTGGTACCGGCAACCAGCAGATGCGGCATCTTCGCAAGCTCAGCAATCACCGGCTCACCACCGATGGTTTTACCAAGGCACAGCGCTAAGCGGCAATTGGTGCGCTCGAAAGCAGGCGATTCAATCAGTTCGCGGAAATAAACTGTTTCGCGGATCGAATTCGGCAATTCAATACCGATTACATTGCGTCCCGGAACCACTGCAACACGGGCAGACAGAGCCGACATGGAACGGGCAATATCATCGGCCAGACCAATCACGCGGGAGGATTTCACACCCGGTGCTGGCTCAAATTCATAGAGTGTAACCACCGGACCCGGACGCACATGGATGATTTCACCGCGCACACCGAAATCTTCAAGGATGCTTTCCAAGAGACCGGCGCTGCGTTCCAGCATTTCCTGCGAAATGATCGCACCGTCTTTATAGATTGGTTCCTGCAACAAAGCGCGCGGCGGATATTCATAACCTTCGCCGGACATCACTGTGCCGGTTTCAATCGCGGTCGGCGAGAAAATCGACAAGTTGATCGAGGCCGACGGAGTGCGTGGCGCAGGCGCGGCAGCACTGACGGCGACCGGTGCGATCACTGGCGCAACCGGTGCTACTTCCTGGTCCGCCACGATTTCTTCTGCAGACACAGCCTGTTCAGC
>JAIRVW010000030.1 GCA_031253705.1 Brucellaceae bacterium | reverse complement strand
ATTGGTGCAATATGGTAATAGCCGGACAGGAACCAGATCGCGCCGGAAATTGTCAGCATCAGCGAGATACTGATCCGCGACAGATAAAGCATCACCGGCGCAAACAGCATCAGCACCAGATAGAGCGACAGAATATTATTATAGCCAAGCTGGTGACCAAGCGTGACCAGACCGACAAAGGCTTCAGCCGGTTGCTGCATCACGGTTTTAATATTGATCATTTCCAGCATTTCCGGCCGCTTCATATAAAGTGCCGTGAAACCGAAGACCGCCAGCGTGATGAGTGTTGTCATCATCTGCGCCATATATAATGTCATGGAACGCCGTGCCATTTTCAGGGACAGCAGCAGGCGGTTGCCTTCAATAAATTTGGAACTATAGGCAAGAGCGACAGCGAGACCGGAGATCAGCACAAAAGCCTCAGCGGAATCGGAAAAGCCGAATTCGCGATGCGTGAACTTCTCATAAATAGTGCCCGGAACATGATTGATAAAAATGCTCAGCAATGCCAGCGCCCGGAAAACATCCAGTCGTGTATCGCGCATTTTCACCATCTGTCCTGCATTATGTATTGTCATCTGCCAGCCTGCCTTTTGCCTGACTTGCCTGAATATTTTCATCTCTCAAAAACGAAAACACATTCCGCAGACAGTTTTTGTCTGCATACAACAATACGACTCACATGGGACACGAAAGCGGCTATATCACCCGGCTACCCCATCACATTATTTTCCAGAATTAAACAAAACGGCAATTACAATAAGTTGTTACCCTTTTTCAGAAGGGGCATTTGCGGGGAGGAAGGACAGAAAACCGGCCGGAGAAATCCGCTCACGGACTGACGTTTTTATGCCTGTTTTTAAAAACCGAGTTATCTTTTAGCAATTATGCTCTAAACAGAAAGCAATGACCGGTATATTGCACGGGATACATAGTGCAGTTCCCGAACTTTGCCATTTTTATGGGCTATCTGCGCCCGCTCAACGAGGCTTTGTCTAATTAAATTTCCTGAAAACCGTCCGCGTCTGGTTCTGGTGGTTCCGTCTCCTTCCGCAGAAGGACATACGTCTGACACGCTGCTTGCCACGCTGGATAAAGCGCTGGCTGCAGGTGATATTGCCAGTGTCATTCTCGACAACGGCAAAACGGACGAGGCCTCTTTTCAGACTTTTGCCGCAGCAGCAGTCTCCAAAATTCAAGGCTCCGGTGCTGCCGCCATTATCCTCAATGATACACGCACAGCCGGACGTGTCGGCGCGGACGGCGTGCATATTGAAGGCTCGCTGGCCGATATTGCCGATGCCATAGAGCGCTATACGCCAAAGCTGATCGTCGGTACCGGCAATGTCAAAGAACGCCATACCGCGCTGGAAGTCGGTGAATTGCAGCCGGATTACATGTTCTTCGGTAAAATCGGCGCAGACAGCAAAGCCGAAGCCCATCCGCGTAATCTGTCCCTTGCCGAATGGTGGGCAGCCATGGTGGAAATTCCGGCGATTCTGCAGGCCGGTTCAAAAATTGATGATCTGGCAGCCTGCTTTGCCACACGCGCTGAATTTATTGCGCTTGGCGCAGCCGTGTTTTCCGCAGACAATCCGGCGCAGGTTGTTGCCGACGCCAATCGCCTGCTGGATGAAATGAGCGCAGCCGAGACTGAAGAGTAAAATAATGCTGAAAAAATCCGTTCTGTTAAACAGCACCTGTGCTTTCTGGCTGATGCTCTCAGCTGTTTCCGCTTCTCTGCCTGCCATGGCAGAGGGCAAGGCAAAAGCTGCGCCCGAAAAAGCCGCAACTGACACCGCTAAAACAGAAACGGATAAGAAACCCGACGAAACATCCATGGATGTTCCGTCGGTTTCAACCGGCTTTACCATTCCGGAACTGGCCGGTTCCTGGGCCAAGGATCAGAATGACAAAGCGGATATGCTGCAGCAGCCTGCATCAACCGATGCGATACCGGCCTTCAATGAAACCCGTTTCGGCAATAAACTCGCGGATCCGGCATTCGGCGCATTTCAGCGCGGTCTTTATCTGACAGCCTTCAATCTTGGCATGGAACGTGCCAAGGCCGGAGACCCGTCAGCCCAGACGCTGGTGGCTGAAATTTATGCCCGTGGTCTCGGCGTCAAAGCTGATCAGAAAGAAGCCGCGCACTGGTATGGTTTAGCTGCGGAAAAAGGCGAGCATGAAGCGCAGTTCCGCTATGCGGCCATGCTGCTGCAAGGCATTTATGTGCCCAAAGACGCCAAAAAAGCTGAAGTCCTGATGCAGAAAGCCGCCGAGGCAGGCAATGCCATGGCGCAGTTCAATTACGGCCAGATACTGATGATGCGCCATCCCGGCATGAAAGGTCTGGATGAAGCCGCACCATGGTTTCAGAAAGCCGCTGACGCCGGACTGGCTGATGGCGAATATGCAATGAGCCAGCTTCTTGCCAATGGTACAACGACTATAAAACGCGATGATGCTAAGGCACGGGAATATCTGCTGCTGGCTGCACGCAAAAATTATGACACGGCACAGCTTGATCTCGGCACATGGCTGGTGGAAGGCCGCGGCGGCGAGCGTAATTATGATGCCGGTTTCCGCTGGATGCTGACCGCAGCACGTGGCGGCAATATTGCGGCAATGGCGCGTGTTGCCCGTCTCTATCGTGATGGTATCGGCACAGAGGGAAAACCTGTTGAGGCCGCCGCATGGTATATTCTGGCACGGCGCTCGAAACTCAATGCCAAAGACCTCGATTCTTTCATGGACGGGCTGACGGATGAGGAAATTCAGCAGGCCATTTCCCGCGCCAATAATTTGCGTTGAGTTGTAAAAATCAGCTTTTCGCTAACATAGAGCGCCGTGCACCCGATCGGGCGCACAAAGGCCGCTCTAACACTTTAGATGAGAGCATAATTTTCGCTTAAACTGATTCAAGTTTAAGAAATTATGCTCTAGTGCATCCTGAAACGCGGCAAAACCCCGTATCAGACTTGCCAAAATAGCAGATTTATGGTCTTGGAAACCCCGATTGATATGGCTGACAAGCCCTCTGACGCGCGCTGCGGCATCATTTATCAAACCGGCACCGGTTGAGATATGAGGCACCGCAGAATTTCAAAGGGCGGTTCAGAGAAAATTTCACACTAATTCCGGATTTTATGCACATGAAGATCAACGGTAACGAAATCCGTCCCGGCAATGTCATTGAACACAATGGCGGCCTGTGGGCAGCAGTTAAATGCAACGCGGTAAAGCCTGGTAAAGGCGGCGCCTATAATCAGGTTGAACTGAAAAACCTTATCGACGGCACCAAGCTGAATGAACGTTTCCGTTCGGCTGAAACTGTTGAGCGTATCCGTCTTGAGCAGAAAGACTTCTCTTTCCTCTATGAACAGGGCGAAGCGCTGATTTTCATGGATACCGAAAGCTACGAACAGCTCGAACTGAACAAGGATTTCGTCGGCGAACGCGCTGCATTCCTTCAGGACGGCATGATGGTAACGGTTGAAATGCACGAAGAACGCCCGATCGGCATTCGTCTGCCGGATCAGGTTACACTGGCAATCACCGAAGCTGATCCGGTTGTTAAAGGCCAGACAGCAGCGTCTTCCTACAAGCCTGCGATTCTGGAAAACGGCATCCGTATTCTCGTGCCGCCTTTCATCGAATCCGGCGAACGCGTCATCGTTGACACCAACGAACTGACATACGTTTCCCGCGCTTAAGACGCGAAAAATTTTAAAAGCGCCGGTCTTGCCACCGGCGCTTTTCATCATAAATCAATTTTATTCATTCGTAGATATGACTTTACGGATGATATTACCGTTTCAATTCCAACGCATAAGAGTACCTTAGCGGTGAAGATGCATCCCCGCCCGCTCTCATGCACAAACAGGACGTAAAATATGGCGCGCTCAGCAATTCTCAATGTTATGGTTCAGGCCGCGATGAAGGCCGGACGTTCACTGGCGCGTGATTTCGGCGAAGTACAGAACCTGCAGGTTTCGCTCAAAGGCCCGGGCGACTATGTCAGTCAGGCCGACAAAAAAGCAGAAGACATTATTTTCAGTGAATTGCGCCGTGCGCGTCCTGACTATAGCTTTCTGATGGAAGAACGCGGCGC
>JAIRVW010000018.1 GCA_031253705.1 Brucellaceae bacterium | reverse complement strand
TGATACCCTTGTTAATACCGGCAACATTATAGATCTGGAACATATAGGCCTGCGGGCCTTTCTCCATCATCTCTTTCTGCAGGGCATAGTAAAGTTCAGCGCGTTTGGCTTCGTCTTTTTCAAACAAGGCAGCATCGACTTCCTTGTTCACAGCCTCATCAAAATAGCTCGCACGCCAGCTCGGATACATGGTCTGCTTGGCTTCCGCACGGTTATCCGGATTGAAAATCTGGCGTGAGGCATTGCCGTGGGCATCCGGCACAGCAGTCGCCCAGCCCATCAGCGAGGTCTGGAATTCACGGCCACGGATACGGCTGAACAGCTGGGCATTGGCCATGCGCTCAATCTTGATTTTTACACCGGCTTTGGCCGCTGCATCCTGAATACTCTGGGCAATCGGGGCAGCATAAGGTGCGGTACCGATAAACATGGTGGTTTCAAAACCATCCGGATGACCGGCTTCAGCCAGCAGCGCCTTGGCTTTATCAATATCCAGCTTGAACGGCTGGCCTTCTTTTTCATCCAGCGCACCAAAGGCACCAAGCTGCACAAAGCTTGCACGCGGCACACCGACATTGTGCATCACAGTCTTGGCCAGACCGTCATAATCAATGAGATAGCGCATAGCGAGACGCACTTTTTCATTGTTGAAAATCGGATCGGCGTTGTTGAAGTTCCAATAGAACAAGGTCGGCTTCAAAGCACGGGAGACTGTAACTTTGTCCTGTGCTTCCAGATCTTTCAGGTCTTCTGGTGTCAGGTCACGGGCAATATCAATATCGCCTTTTTCCAGCAGCAGACGCTGGGTACCGGCTTCTGATACGTGACGGATCAGAACCTGTTTCAGCTTTGGCGCTTCGCCCCAGTAATTATCACTTGCCTGCAACAGAACAACTTCTGCAGGGTTCCAGCGCATCAGCTTGTAAGGCCCCACGCATTCAGTACGGGTAGCCAGATGCTTATTGCCCATATCACCTTCGACCTGATTGGCCATCAGCACTTTCTGATTAAGCAGAGTGGCAACACGGTTGGCGGCAATTGCCGACAGGATGAGATTGACCGGATACGGCTTATCGAGCTTAAAGACGACTGTATTGTCATCCGGTGCGGTAATCGCAGTATCAACATTCTCTTTGACGAAACCATATTCGGTCAGTGTCGCAGCATTACCGAAGCCCAGCTTCACAACGCGCTGCAGCGACCATGCCAGATCACCGGCGGTTGCTTTTTCGCCATTGTCGAATTTCAGGTCATCGCGCAGATGGAAAGTAATCTGCAAACCGTCTTCCGACACGTCCCAGCTTTTCGCCATGCGCGGCAGAATTTTGGTTTCATCTTTCGGGTCAAAATCGACCAGCGGATCGCAGGTGTTCTGGATAATTTCATTGCTGACCACTTCGCCGATCTGAGCCGGATCGAAAGTGCTGATCGCATCAATATTCCATGCCATCACCAGCGCGTTTGGCGGTGAAGCAGCTTCCGATGCAAATGTTGCAGCCAATGTAACACTGGCCATAGCAGCAGTACCGGCAAGCAATGCTAATGCAGAACTGCGGCTCAAAAATTTATTGGTCTTCATCTTTATCCCCTGTTTATCATTATTTGCGTTGATAAAGGACATGGCGGCAGATCACCGCCATGCCGATTGATTTTACTCAGCCATTTTACTCAGCAGGACGCGGCTGCAATGGCGGGTTAACCTCCGGCGGGATCGGGCAGGTATAAGGCGTTTTCGCCATACGTGCCTGATGATCAGCCTTGGCAGCATTGAGAATGCTCTCATCCTGCATCACATCCAGCGCGGTTCCGGCCATAACTTTAGCCGCATAAACCATGCCTTTATGCGCGGCTGGCATTTTGCCTTGCGCAGTAATCTGCCATGAGTGACCAGGTGAGCCGATCGCATGGGTGGCAACGCGTGCCTGCACAGTCGGCACAGCCCAACTGACATCGCCCAGATCGGTGGAACCGATCATCGGCACGCCCTTCTGTTCGCGCGGCAGCACATAATCGCAAAGCGGTGCATTTTCAGCAAAAGGCTGACCAACACGCAGGTAATCAGTTTCGATATCTTCTGCAGACAGAGTTGTCTGAATTTTCGCAGCAAAAGCACGGTCAGCATCATCAAACGGCACGCCGCCGAGGCGCTCCATATTGGAATGCATCGCAATTTCCAGCGGTGTATTGCCAAGCAGATTGGACACCGCACTCATGATGGAAATATCGACCGTAGTTTCGGTCATCTGAGCTGCGCCCTGCGCCACTTTTTTCACACGCTCATTGAGCGAGAACATGCCCGGCAGATCAGTTGCGCGGATTGCATAACGTACTTTGGCTTTAGCCTGCACTACGTTCGGCGCAATACCACCGGCATTGAGATAGGCATAATGCAGACGGCAATCCGCCGGAATATGCTCGCGCAAATAATTGCAGCCAACGCTCATCAGCTCCACTGCATCCAGTGCGGAACGGCCAAGATGCGGGGCGGCAGCAGCATGCGATGCACGGCCGGTAAACTCAAAATCCATACGGGTATTGGCCAGCGACTGTGCATCATCCACTTGCGTAAACGAAGCCGGATGCCATGAAATGGCAATATCCACATCGTCAAAAGCACCGGCGCGCACCATAAACGCCTTGGCAGCACCGCCCTCTTCCGCAGGGCAACCGTAATAACGCACACGGCCTTTTTTACCGGTCTGTTCCAGCCAGTCTTTCACAGCCGTCGCTGCGAGAAGCGCTGCGGAACCCAGCATATTATGACCGCAGCCATGACCATGACCTGTGCCCGGAATCGGCCGCGGCTCAGCAATACCGGCTTCCTGAGACAGACCCGGCAATGCATCATATTCGCCGAGGATAGCGATAACAGGCCCGCCTTCACCAGCTTCACCGATCACGGCAGTCGGAATACCGGCCACATTTTCCGTGATTTTAAAACCCTGATCACGGAGCATCTGTGTATGCTCAGCGCAGGATTTATATTCCGTATAGGCAATTTCCGGCATGCCCCAGACGCGGTCGCTGAGTTCTTCAAACTCACGTTTTTTCGCATCAACCAGATCCCAGATCACCTCACCATTTTTCATGGTGTTCCTCCCGATTATCATGTCATTTGAATACAGTTTCAGGAGCGAGCCTCCACCCGCGCCTGAAACCGTGTTGTCTTTACAGGTTTTCGTCGATGAAACGTCCCAGCGCGTCAAACACTGTGTGGCGGTTTTCAATACGCGCGAAACCATGGCCTTCATGCGCAATACGCAGGATTTCCACCGGCTTGCCCAAGCCGCGCAAGCAGGAATAAACCATCTCGCTCTCGCATGGTGTTACGCGTGGATCTTCCAGCCCGTGCACCACCATCAGCGGTGCCTGTACTTCGGCCATTTTGTGAATTGGCGAGAAGCGCTCCAGCGCATCTTTCATCGTCGCCACATCACCATATTCCACCTCACGCAGCACTTTGCGCCACGGGCCGGTGGTTTCCATCAGCGTCAGGAAATTGGCGATGCCGTAATATTCCACACCGAGCTTCCACAAATCCGGATATTCGGTAAGGGCAGCCAACACCATGAAACCGCCATAAGAGCGGCCAAACACACCAATACGGCTGTCATCAACATCCGCACGATTGCCGACGGCCAGACGCACGGCTTTGAGATCGGCCACGCTGTCCATGCGCAATTCGCGGTCATCCAGATGCTGATACGGACGGCCATAGCCGGTGCTGCCGCGAATATTCGGTGCAACCACCATGATGCCGCGTGCCAGCATATATTGAATATCAGCGCGGAAATCCGGCTTCCACTGAGCTTCAGGGCCGCCATGAACAATGATCATCACCGGATAGCCACTTGCAGGCGCAGTAACAGTCGGCTGATAGACGAAATAAGGAACATCCAGTCCGTCAAAGCTCGCAACACTGGTCACTGTCGGCTCAATAAAGTCCGGCAAAGCGGTTTTTGCCTTCGGTGCGTCGGTCAGACGGCTATAGCTGCCTGTTGCCACCTCACAGCGCCAGATATCACCGGATGTTGCCGCACCTTCCGCAGGCATCACCAGTGCCGCACCATCCTGCGTCCATGCCACAGATGCAATCACACAAGGCATCGGCGTCGGCAGCGATTTCTGCACTTTGCCCTGACGGTCAATGATGACAATCTCGCTCCAGCCCTGACGGTTGAGCACCAGCGCCACGCTCTGCTGATCCGGCGCAATGGCCAGAGCTTCCACATCCTGCTTGTCAAAACCGGCAATTTCAACAAGTTCATTGCTGTCATGGGCTTTGAACATCACAGCGGAATAGTCACGCCCCTGATCAGAAATCAGCAGAATGCCGGAACCGTCTTTGAGAAATTTCGCAGCCTGATAGGAAGCACGTCCCTGATGCGGCAGCATATCTTCATACGCGCCACTTGCCAGATCAAGACGGCAGAAATTCTGATCCGTCATGGCACGCTCGCAATCATTGACCAGCAGTGCTGTACCATCCGGCGTAAATGCTGCCGGTGTGCGCCAGCCGGCGCCCTGATAGACACATTTGGCTTCACCGCTGGCAACCGTCATCACATAGAGATCCATGTGCGTGCGGTCACGGTAATTGGCGGAATAGGCAATCTGCGTGCCGTCCGGTGACCAGCAACCCCAGCCATGCACCACAGTTGCGTCAGTGGTCAGCTTACGCGGTTCGCCTTCAGCATTTTCAATCAGCCAGAACTGGTGACGCTCATCACCACCCCAGTCGGTGCTGATCAGCAGATCGCGGCTTTTCGGGTTGAAAGACAGTGTGCCAACAGGCTCCAGCAGATTGGTCAGCTGCTTTGCTTCACCACCGGCCAAAGGCTTGATCCAGACCTGTGCGGTGCCGCTTGCATCGCTCAAAAATGCCAGCAATTCGCCATCCGGTGAGATGGCCGGTTTTACGGCTTTGCGGATATCCGTATAGGAGGACATTGCAACGGCGGAAGGATCGGATTTCAGTGTATCAAACATGAAGCTGCCCGTTATTTTAAAAGAATATTATGCGTTAAC
Source organism: Brucellaceae bacterium (assembly GCA_031253705.1). Lineage (GTDB taxonomy): Bacteria > Pseudomonadota > Alphaproteobacteria > Rhizobiales > Rhizobiaceae > Pseudochrobactrum. The sequence continues at coordinate 9,308 of JAIRVW010000018.1, read as the reverse complement.
CGGTGCGCTGACAGCCTTGGCCAGACGCGCGGAGGCATCGGCAAGAGCGCCTGCCATAGGACCGGTTGTGGACTGATGATTAGACAAAGTGACAATGGTGAAATTTGCTTCCGGCCATGCGGTCTTCAGCTTCCACGCCGTCACCATAGGGGTCACCGTATCATAGCGCCCCTGCACGATCTCTGCCGGTAAATGGCGGATACGGTCAAGATTATCAATCAGTGCATCGGCAGGCATAAAGGCATTATTCATACAATAATGCGTGAAAATCCGCGAAACCGCCAAAGCCGCATCACTCTGCAGCAGGTTGCTCACATGGTCTGCGCTCGGTTCCAAAGTCTGTGTGCGGGCAGAAAAACCGCGCAGGCTCTGTGCTGCCGCATGTTCTATCGCCGGATCACCGCAGGTCAGGCGCTTGTAATAGGCTTTTAAAAGGTCGTCGCGCTCATTTTCAGGCACAAATTCTGCAAATTCCTGCCAGTAATCAGGAAAAATCGTTCTGGCACCGTGGAACCACCAGTCACTATCCTCTTTATCGCCGAGGAAAATCCCGTGAATACGAAAACCGAGGCAGCGCTCCGGATGTGCCTGACCATAGGCCAGCGACAGACAAGAGCCCCATGAGCCACCGGCAACCAGCCAGCGCTCAATACCAAAATGCTCACGGATACGTTCAATATCTTCAATCAGATGCTGCGTGGTATTTTCGCGCAATTCCGCAACCGGTGTTGATTGTCCGGCACCGCGCTGATCAAGCGTAATGACGCGATAGGTATCGAGGTCAAAACTGGCAATCTGCTTGGCCGATACACCGGCGCCCGGCCCGCCATGCAAAAATATCGCCGGAATCCCGTTAGGGTTCCCATAATCATAAACCGCGATTTCATGAATATCGCTGACTTTCAGACGAAAGCTGTCACGCGCCTGACGCAGTTCTGCCACGGCCTGTCCTCCTGCTGCTGTTTATTGAAAACAGCACTCCATTGCCCACTCTTGCGTCTGAATTGATTTGCCTCTTTGCGGCATTTATTTTTTAATTTCAGACGTGAAATTTATAGGCAGCGAACAGCTTTCAAGGCCAATGCATTTTCCGACTACCTATACCAAAACGGAATAGTTTCATCGCTTACTGAATTAAATTGCCGGAAATAGTTGTTTTCAACAGTGTTTCACTCGGGAAAAGCCTTTGATATTTATGGGGAAAATAAAAAACTCCGGCATGACTGCCGGAGTTTTCAATCAGACTGAACCTTCTTCTTTAACGAAACAGGATCAGAGATTTCTCAAAAGTTGTCCACACACCCCAGAGTATCGGAATACCCACAGCAGCCCATGCAAGAGCCGCTTTTGCATCCAGCCCGCCAGTGCCGATGCCGAAAGAACCACTGGCGCCGGAATCCGCAGCTTTGGTGGCTGCTTGCAATTTGGCAACTTCTGCATCCGACATGAACCATTTATCGCCCAGCGGTCTGATAAAGAAATTTGCAATCAGACCAAGTGCCAGCATACCGGCCAGAATATACATCGTATAATCATAGACCTGCGCGCGTGGCACACCGTCAGCAATCTGGAACTCACGAATATAATTCACCACAACCGGCCCCACGATCCCCGCCGTTGCCCATGCGGTCAGCAAACGCCCGTGAATAGCACCCACAAATTGCGTGCCGAAAATATCGGCCAGATAGGCAGGCACAGTCGCAAAACCACCCCCATACATTGACAGGATGATACAGACCATCACCACAAACAGTGTGACCGAGCCCATATGCGCAGCCGTCGGCAGCAATGTATAAAGTGCAATGCCAAGTGCGAAAAAGGTAAAATAAGTGGCCTTACGGCCAAGACGATCAGACAGAGAAGCCCAGAAGAAACGACCGCCAATATTAAACAGCGAGATCAGTCCGGTAAAACCGGCAGCAATTGCTGCAATCGCAGCCTTTTGCTCTGTGCTCAATTCAGTAAATGTCAGCCCTGCTTCACCGATCAGTTTGCCGCCGAAAATCTCCTGCAACATTGGCGATGCCATACCGATCACACCAATACCGGCAGAGACATTCAGACACAGCACCGCCCAGATCAGCCAGAATTGCGGAGTCTTATGCGCATCACGCAAATGCACATGACGGGTGGTAATCATCGCTTTTTTAGCCTGTGGTGCCACCCAGCCTTCCGGCTTCCAGCCCGCAGGCGGAATGCGATAACCAAAGGCGCCGCCCATCATGAACACGAAATAACCGGCAGCCATCACCAGAAAAGTCTGCCAGACACCTATGGTTTCGGGCGTTTTAAAATGCTCCATCAGCAGATCAGCCAGCGGCGCACCAATCATCGCACCACCGCCAAAGCCCATAATCGCCATACCGGTTGCCATACCGCGACGATCCGGAAACCATTTAATCAGTGTGGAAACCGGTGAAATATAGCCGAGACCAAGACCGATACCACCGATAAAACCGGCACCAATCCACATCAGCCAGAGCTGGTGAGTCATCACGCCGAAGGCAGCAATCACCATACCGCCGCACCAGCACAGCGCCGAGACAAAACCTGCTTTACGCGGCCCCACGCGCTCCAGCCAACCGCCCCAAATCGCGGCAGAACAGCCGAGCAGCACAAAGAACAGCGTGTAAATCCAGCCGAGATCAGCCACGCGCCAGTCGCAACTTGTCGTAAAAAGCGCCGTCAGCAGGCTCATATCGCTGCAACCCGCAGCGGCTTCACCACCCAATGCACGGCTCAGCGGCAGCCAGAAAACGCTGAAACCATAAGCCATACCAATACACAGATGGATCGCCAAAGCAGCCGGCGGCACCAGCCAGCGGTTAAATCCGGGTCTGGCGATAATCCGCTCGCGGTCGAGTATCCCCGCCCCGCTCAAACCTCCCAAAGTCTGGTCTGTTGCACTCATGCCAAAATCCTCCCTTCTGCGGGCGCGCCGCAGCCTGCCCGTCTCCTGCGGGCATCTCTCAATTGTCAGAATGAACATGCTGAAATTAAAATACATCAGCCGGATACAGTCCTGTATCCGGCTGAATTTTCTTATGCATTCGGGCGTTTAATCAGCGGTGCCGCTTCAATCACCAGAGGATGTAACCCCTCTCCGCCTGCATCAATCAAATCAAATAATTGCGTACGCATACGCGGTTCCCAGAACATATTGATATGTTTGGCGACACCCGCCGCCTGATCAATCTGCGTCTGCGAACTGAAAAATGTGGCAATCTGTGATGCCATCATCGGAATACGGCTGCGATAAGTATGTTCACTCATAGCTTAACTCACCGTATCCAAAGCTGTTTTAATAAGGCGGCTGGCTTCGGAATGTTCGCGGTATTCCTGCTGCCATTGTGTCGGACCGTTGGACGCGCTGATCTGCACCGCTGTCACCTTATATTCCGGACAGTTGGTCGCCCAGTCCGAGAAATCGGTGGTCACCACATTGGCTTGTGTCGTCGGATGGTGGAAGGTCGTATAGACCACACCCGGTGTCACACGATCAGTGACCAGCGCCCGCAAGGTTGTTTCACCGGAACGACTGGTGATCTTCACCCAGTCGCCGTCACGCAAACCGCGCACTTCCGCATCATGCGGATGGATTTCCAGACGGTCTTCCGCATGCCATGCCACATTTTCGGTACGGCGAGTCTGTGCGCCCACATTATATTGCGAAAGAATGCGCCCAGTGGTGAGCAGCAGCGGGAAGCGCGGGCCCGAACGCTCATCGGTTGCCACATATTCGGTGCGCATGAATTTGCCTTTGCCGCGCACGAAATGGTCAATATGCATTACCGGCGTGCCAAGCGGTGCTTTAGCATTACATGGCCACTGCACGGAACCTTCACGTTCCAGCAATTCATAGGACACATTGGCAAATGTCGGCGTGGTCATGGCGATTTCGTCCATGATCTGCGACGGATGCGTATAGTTCCAGTTCAGCCCCATCGCACGGGCAAGGTTCTGCGTCACTTCCCAATCAGCATAGCCGTTGGTTGGTGTCATCACCTTGCGCACACGGTTGATACGACGTTCCGCATTGGTGAATGTGCCGTCCTTTTCGAGGAAGGTCGAACCCGGCAAGAAAACATGGGCGAAATTGGCGGTTTCATTGAGGAACAAGTCCTGCACCACCACACATTCCATGGCTTCCAGACCGGCGGCCACATGGCGGGTATCCGGATCGGACTGCAGAATATCCTCACCCTGAATATAGATGCCCTTGAAGGTGCCTTCTACCGCCGCATCCAGCATATTTGGAATACGCAGTCCCGGTTCATCCTGAAGGATCACGCCCCAGATATTTTCATAAATCTCGCGGGTTGCAGGATCGGAGATATGACGATAGCCCGGCAATTCATGCGGGAATGAGCCCATATCGCAAGAGCCCTGCACATTGTTCTGACCACGCAGCGGGTTCACGCCCACGCCCTTGCGGCCGATATTACCGGTGACCATTGCAAGATTGGCAATTGCCATCACGGTGGTGGAACCCTGACTATGCTCGGTTACACCCAGACCATAATAGATTGCACCATTACCGCCGGTTGCAAACAGACGGGCCGCGCCGCGTACTTCTTGCGCCGGAACACCGGTCAGCAGTTCCACAGCCTCAGGGCTGTATTGCGGTTGGGAGACAAACTCCACCCAATCGCGGAACTCTTCATTCTCGCAACGCTCGCGGATGAAGGCATCATCCTGCAAGCCTTCGGTCACAATCACATGCGCCAGCGCCGTCATGATTGCCACATTCGTACCCGGACGCAGTGCCAGATGATGTGCTGCCTCAATATGCGGTGAACGCACCAGATCAATACGACGCGGATCGATCACGATCAGCTTAGCACCTTGGCGCAGACGCTTGCGCAGGCGCGAACCGAACACCGGATGACCGTCGGTCGGATTGGCACCGATCACCATCACCACATCGGTATGTTCAACACTGTCAAAATCCTGCGTCCCCGCAGAGGTACCGAAAGTCTGATTCAGACCATAACCGGTCGGCGAGTGGCAGACACGCGCACAGGTATCGACATTGTTATTGCCGAAACCGGCACGGATCAGTTTCTGCACAAGGAAGGTTTCTTCATTGGTGCAGCGTGACGAGGTAATACCACCGATGGAATTGCGCCCGTACTGGGTCTGCAAGCGTTTAAACTCGCTCGCCACACGGCCATAGGCTTCTTCCCATGACACTTCGCGCCACGGATCGGTGATCTTTTCACGGATCATCGGCTTGAGAATACGGTCTTTGTGATGGGCGTAACCGTAAGCAAAGCGGCCTTTAACGCAGGAGTGGCCGCGATTGGCCTTACCGTCTTTATACGGCACCATGCGTACCAGTTCTTCGCCTCGCATTTCTGCTTTGAAGGAGCAACCGACACCGCAATACGCGCAAGTTGTGACTTTGGAATGTTCCGGCTGACCGATTTCGATCACCGATTTTTCTGTCAGTGTTGCTGTCGGGCAAGCCTGTACACAGGCACCACAGGACACACATTCCGAGCCCAGGAAGCTCTCATGCATACCCGGTGAGACGCGGGAATTAAAGCCGCGCCCCTCAATAGTCAGTGCGAAAGTGCCCTGCACTTCTTCGCAGGCGCGCACGCAGCGGGAGCAGACAATACATTTGGACGGATCATAGGTGAAATATGGATTGCTCTCGTCTTTCGGCATCCATTTTGCATTCAGCGCACCGTCATTGCGGCCTTGTTTGAACACATGGTTCGCGCCGTCCTGACCATAGCGCACATCACGTAGGCCTACGGCACCGGCCATATCCTGCAATTCGCAGTCGCCATTGGCGGCGCAGGTCAGACAGTCCAGCGGGTGATCGGAGATATAAAGTTCCATCACGCCTTTGCGCAAAGATTTCAGACGACCGGTCTGGGTATGAACCACCTGACCTTCCATCACCGGCGTGGTGCAGGAAGACGGCGTACCGTTCCGGCCTTCGATTTCCACCAGACACAGGCGGCAGGAGCCGAACGCATCCACCATATCGGTGGCGCAAAGCTTCGGAATGGCAATACCGGCTTCCATCGAAGCACGCATGATCGAGGTGCCTTCCGGCACGGTCACCTGATTGCCGTCGATGGTCAGGGTCACCATTTTCTCAGAACGGGATGCAGGTGTGCCGTAATCGATTTCTTTAATTAAGCTCATCTTCTGTCACTCCTATTCCGCTGCCTGCACGAAAGGCTGGCTTGTCCGGCGCGGGCGAAAATCCTCTTCAAAATGCGTCAGGGCACTCATCACCGGATAAGGGGCACAGCCGCCAAGCGCACAAAGGGAGCCGAACTTCATAGTCTGGCAAAGATCTGTCAGAACCTCGATCTGCGTATCGGTTTCTACACCGGCTGCAATTCTGTCGATCACTTCAACACCACGTGTCGAGCCGATACGGCATGGGGTGCATTTTCCGCAGGATTCAATGGCACAGAATTCCATCGCGAACCGCGCCTGTTTCAGCATGTCTGCCCGATCATCAAAGATCACCAGACCGGCATGGCCGATCAGACCGTCTTTGGCCGCAAAGGCTTCATAATCAAACGGCGTATCGAACAATGCGCGCGGGAAATAAGCACCAAGCGGCCCGCCAACCTGTACCGCTTTAACCGGACGGCCGGTTGCGGTACCGCCACCGATATCATCGACAATCTCGCCCAATGTCAGACCAAAAGCAGCCTCAAACAGCCCGCCATATTTAACATTACCGGCAATCTGCAGCGGAATTGTACCACGGGAACGTCCCATACCAAAATCACGGTAATAGGCAGCGCCCTTGTCCATAATCACCGGAACAGAGGCCAGCGAGATCACGTTATTGATGACTGTCGGTTTGCCGAACAAGCCTTTATGAGCAGGCAATGGCGGTTTGGCACGCACCAGTCCGCGCTTACCTTCAAGGCTTTCCAGCAACGCGGTTTCTTCACCACAGACATAGGCACCGGCACCAGTGCGCACTTCCATATCAAAGGCGAAACGTGAGCCAAGCACCGAGGCACCAAGCACACCCGCTTTGCGGGCAATCTCGACAGCCTTTTCCATCATCGCAATCGCATGCGGATATTCCGAGCGTGTATAGAGATAGCCTTTGGTGGCGCCCACTGCGATACCGGCAATCGCCATACCCTCAATGAGAACGAAAGGATCACCTTCCATAATCATACGGTCAGCAAAAGTACCGCTGTCGCCCTCATCAGCATTACAGACAATATATTTACGCGCACCTTGCGCATCGTGAACCGTTTTCCATTTAATACCGGTCGGGAAACCCGCACCACCACGACCGCGCAGACCGGAATCCGTGACCTGCGCCACAATATCCGCAGGCTGCATGGCAATGGCATTTTCCAGCCCTTTTAAGCCGTCATGTGCTCGGTAATCCTCCAGCGATAAAGGATCGATCACGCCGCAACGGGCAAAAGTCAGGCGGGTTTGTTTTTTAAGAAACGGGATTTCTTCTGTCAGCCCCAGCGATAGCGGGTGCTCTTTGCCCTCAAGCAGGCCGCTGTCAAACAGCGAGGCCACATCTGACACATCCACAGGGCCATAGGCCACACGGCCTTTGTCGGTTGCCACTTCAACCAGCGGTTCCAGCCAGACCATACCGCGGGAGCCGTTGCGCACCAGCTTGATATCCAGACCGCGTTTTACGGCTTCACCGGCAATCGCATGTGCCACTTCATCGGCACCGAGTGCCAGAGCGGCGGCATCACAAGGCACATAAATCGTCACACTCATGCCCGTGCCTCCGCAATCATCTGTTCGGCTTTGCGCTCATTCAAACGGCCGATCAGCCGGTCATCCACCTGCGCTGCAGGCGCACAGGCGCACAAACCAAGACAATAAACCGCCTCAAGCGTGATTTTACCGTCACCGGTTGTTTCACCCCAGCCGATACCGAGCAGCTTCTGCACGGCTTCGGCCATACGGTCGCCATCCATGGACTGACAGGCCTCAGCACGGCATATCCGGATCACATGGCGACCGGTCGGCGAGGCCCTAAAATCGTGATAGAAAGTCATAACGCCGTGCACTTCCGCGCGCGACAGGTTCAGTGCCTCGGCAATCAGCGTCAGCGTCTCGGCCGGCACATAACCAAACTCTTCCTGAATAGCATGCAGAACCGGAAGCAGCGGGCCTTCAACAGCCTTATACTCATTGATAATCTCTATCGTGCGCGCAGCAATGTCATTGTTGACTGCACGCTTCTGAGGACTGCCTGTATTTCTGGTATAAACTGAATTCGAGCCTGACATGCCGTCAAAGTCTCCCGCAATTGTCATGTTTTCTGTTCCCCTCATTAGAACAGATCAAAGCTACGGCCTGAATTCAATAGGGCAATCCCGTCGATTGATAGAAAAAATCTATCAATCCGGCGGTGTCATCATACGTGACAAAGCCCGCGCCTCATGCAGCAATGCAGCGATCAGCGGCGTATGCGGTTCACGCTGCGCGGCAATCAGCCCGACACTATGGCTCGCCTGCGGTTCCATAATCGGGATAGAGCGGATCGGTTCACTAAAGCCCAGAATTTGGGACAGATTCAACGGCATAATGCTTGCCCATTTGCCTGTGCGGATATGGGAAAACAGCACAATCATGGAATTGGACTCCAATGTCGGCTGTGCAACTACACCGGCCTGCGCCAGATGCTGATTGATAATGCGGCGGTTCTGCATATCGCTTGTCAGCAGGCACAGTGGCAGACTGCCAACTTCCGCCCATGTGACACTTTCACGCTCCGAAAACCGGCTGCCCACCGATGTAATCAGCTGATAGCTCTCTCGATAAATCGGCACGGCCGTCACTTTGCCCAGCGGCTCATTATCCAGATAGCTGATTCCGGCATCAATCTCGAAATTCTCAAGCGCAGTCAGCACTTCCACCGAGGTGCGCGAGATAATGGTAAAAGTCACATCCGGATGTTTCTCGCGAAACGGTGTCGTCAGTTGCGAAACCATGGCCAGTGCAGTGGGAATTGCCGCAATGCGGATGTGCCCGCCAAGACCAAAACGTGCCGCACGCATTTCTTCTTTCATCGTGCGTGCATCACCGACAATGCGTCTTGCCCATTCCAGCACACGCTGCCCTTCCGGAGTCAGCCCCTGAAAGCGCGATCCGCGCTGCACCAGCATCACCCCCAGCATATCTTCAAGCTGACGAATACCGGCAGAGAGTGTCGGCTGGGTAATGCCGCAATCTTCCGCCGCTTTTCCGAAATGTTTTTCCCGCGCAAGCGCAATGAAATATTCCAGCTTGTCGATCATAGTGTTCCCCGTTATTTTCTGCTCTGTTATATGCAA
>JAIRVW010000002.1 GCA_031253705.1 Brucellaceae bacterium | reverse complement strand
GCTGTCATAGCCCTAAACCTTTCCTGTGCATCTGATGCACGTCATAATCTCAAACTCACATTGCAGCGCCTGACAAGGTTTTCAAATTGGCTGCAACATTCTGCAATAAACACAAAAGCATTATACAGGGATGAACCTGCGCTTCCATGAAAATCATTTTCGCTGATTTGGCAAAAATACACCGCACAGTCAATCAAAGACCGACATTCTTACCGCGCTCATAGTGCCGCATGGCTGATAAACCACTCACATTTGTGTTTATCAGCCCTGATGGCGGGAAATATTTTTCAGTAAAACAGAGGCGCTGTCAGTGCTGCAGCGAAATCACAACTTTCTTGTCCTGGCTCTTTTCATGCACATCCAGAACAGTCTCATAAGGCTGCCCCATACGACCGGCAGCACAAAATGCAGGAAGATCAATTCCCTTTGCCTTCAGCTGGCTGAGCGCAGCATTCGGCAGAATACGTGCTGCAATCCGCACCAAAGGCAGCGGAACATTCATTTTCTTCTCAAACTGACCGTCAATATATTTTTCAATAACGAGTTTCGTCATCATCATCATCCCCACTTCTTCGTCGCCATATAACCAATTGCTGAATATGTAAGCATTTCCAGCAAAAGTGCGAAGCGGTTTTGCGTTGGATAATGCGTAAAACAAACAGTTACAGCGCCTCCAACAATTCAGTCTTAACTGGGGCCGCTGTAAGCACAATTTATCCCGAACTACCGGTCACAGCAAATTGATTTTAAGCAGCCTCGCAGGGCAAAGACAGTGCTTTGACAATATCCTGACAATTATCTAAACACTGCCCATTATGAAGAAAGTCGAATCCTCAACCCGTCAGCCGTAAATTTTATCATCTGAAGAAAATTTACGGCGGTATATTCAGAAATCTTGTACTGCCGGTCGCCGATAAGCACCGTCGCAGCACTCATTTCTGTATGCACGCCATGACAGCGTGGATTCAATTATGTTTTCCCTTAAAAATAAGTCTGTGCAACCCGCAGAGGGTAATCTGCCGGTGCAATGGAATTTCACACTCGGTGCCGCACTCTTTCTTATGGCGCCGTTTGATTTGCTCGCATCAATGGGCATGGATATTTATCTGCCGGTTATTCCGCATATGTCGGAAGCCTTGCAGACCAGTCCGCCAATGGTGCAGCTGACACTCAGCCTCTATCTTGGCCTGCTCGGCACCGGCCAGCTGATCTTTGGCCCGCTCTCAGACAGAGCCGGACGCAGGCCGGTTTTGCTCGGCGGCGCATTCTGCTTCACGCTCGCTTCCGCAGGGCTGGCAATGACCGGCTCCGCGCCGGTGTTTCTGGCGTTGCGCCTGCTGCAATCAGCCGGCGCTGCGGCCATGCTGGTAGCAACTTTTGCCACGGTGCGCGATGTTTATGCCGAACGGCCGGAAGGTGCGGTAATTTACAGCCTGTTCAGCTCAATGCTGGCCTTTGTACCTGCCCTTGCCCCGCTGATCGGCGCACTGCTGGACATTCAGTTCGGCTGGCGCAGTATATTCTGGGCGCTGGCAATATTGGGCGCTTTCGCCGGTCTTCATGCAGCCTTGCGCTGGCCGGAAACGCGTATTCCTGATCCGGTGCAGCAGAGAGGAAAGCTGCGCGCCATCCTCACCAACGGCGATTTCTGGACATATACAACGGGTTTCAGCACGGCTATGGGAACATTCTTTGTCTATTTCTCAACCGCGCCGCGCCTGCTGATTGACCAGCTCGGCCTCTCCACCATCACATTCAGCCTGTGCTTTGCCAGCATCGCTCTTGTGATGGTGTTTTTCGCCCGCTTTGCCGGTTTTTACACCCGTTGGTGGGGGCTTCGCGGCACTTTACGGCGCGGTCTGTTGCTGATTATGGCAGGTGGTATGCTGCTGCTGTTCTTCGGCTGGGTGATGCAGCTTTCGGTTGTCACATTCATCTTCTCAATGTGGATTGTGGCAGCAGGCATTGCCCTCACCAGCTCTGTCACCGCCAATGGTGCTTTGAAAGCTTTCGGTGCTTATGCGGGCATGGCTACAGCCATTTATTACTGTATTGAAAGTCTGGTGGTCAGCATTGCCGGAACACTCGCCGTTCTATTGTTCGGCGGTGATACAGTTCTGCCGCTCTCCGTCTTCTGTATCGCTTCAGCCCTGCTCACGCTCGGACTGTCCTTGCGGCTGAAAGACTAAATAAAACAATATGGCACCGGCACACGGCTGTTTTGCCGGTGCCATATTGCAGCTGCCTGAAAACCGGCCTAAACCACCGCAAACTGCTTCTCCTCTGACTGGGTTCTGTAATGCTCCGCCTGTTTATAATTTCAGCTCTAAGCCTCGGCCTGTCAGCATCCGCTGTTCTGGCAGAGGCGGACATTAAAAACGGCGAGAAAATCTACAAAAAATGCCAGTTCTGCCACCTGCTCAACCAGCCGGTTAATCGTATGGGCCCGCATCTGATGCAGTTGCAGGGGCGCAAGGCAGGTTCGGTTGAAGGATTTCAATATTCAGACACGATGAAACAAGCCGGCGAAAACGGCCTGATCTGGAATGACGCAACGCTCAAAGAATTCCTGACATCGCCGAAAGCCATGGTGCCCGGCACATCGATGCGTTTCTGGGGCTTATGGGACACACAGAGTGACGATCTGCTTGCTTATCTCAGGAGCCGGTCTGAACCTGCGCCAAGCGAATAACCGGTAAAATACGCCTGTTTCTGTGTCAGGGTTTCATCAAGGCTGTATTAAAAATCGCAACAGATTTCTGTTTTTTCCTATGCCAATCAGTCATTTCATGGAATGAATATTGCATTAGCATCAGGACGGATATCTCATGTACACGCTCTATATCGCGAATAAAAATTACTCCACATGGTCACTCAGACCATGGCTTTTGATGACACAGCTTGAAATTCCGTTTGAGGAAGTGCTGATCCCTTTCGGCAGTGCCGACTGGAGCCGCAATCCATCCCCGACCGCACAGGTTCCGTGCCTGTCTGAGCCGCAACAGGACGGCAGCATTATCTCGGTCTGGGATTCTCTCGCGATCACAGAATATCTGGCAGATAATCATTCTCAGGTCTGGCCGCAGAATAAAAAAGCCCGCGCATGGGCACGCTGCGCCACAGCGGAAATGCATTCCGGTTTTCACACGCTGCGCTCGATCTGCACCAATAATATCGGCCTGCGTATTGATATCAGCGCAAAACTCACACCGGTCTTGCAGAGAGATATCAGCCGGATTGAGCAGCTCTGGACTGAAGGACTGGAAACTTTTGGCGGGCCTTTTCTAGCAGGCTCGTCATTCAGTGCGGTTGATGCCTTCTTCGCGCCGGTTGCCTTCCGCTTCCAGACCTACGGCATCAAGCTCAATGATACAGCGGCAGCCTATGCGGATTATCTGCGCTCCCTCCCTGCTATGCAGGACTGGTATGCAGCAAGTCTGGCTGAAGTCTGGCGCGATGAGCCCCATGAGCAGGACGCCCGCAATGCAGGCCCCTGGCTGCAGGATCTGAGAGCCGTCTGATTATCACACAACATCATGCAGCACGCACAACTTCGTGCTGCATTTTTCTCAGTTATTCAATATCGATCGAGGCGTTAAAGCCTTCAAAACGCCAGATCACCTGTGCAACGGATTTGTCATAAGGATTGTAATCCGCCCGCGCCCGCAAAAAGCGCTTTTGCGACAAGACAACACCGGAAATCAACGGCACATGAAATTGCTGCCAGCCGGTTTCACGGCGGTGCGATACAACCCAGCCGTTCAGA
>JAIRVW010000432.1 GCA_031253705.1 Brucellaceae bacterium | reverse complement strand
GGCTTCTTCCTGATCATGGGTCACGATCAAAAAGGTCAGGCCGAGATTCATCTGCAAATCCATCAGCTCAAACTGGGTTTCTTCGCGCAGCTTCTTATCCAGCGCGCCCAGCGGTTCATCCAGCAGCAGCACTTTCGGGCGCTTGGCAACCGCACGCGCCAGTGCCACGCGCTGACGCTGACCGCCGGAAAGCTGGTGCGGTTTGCGCTTGGAGAATTTCTCCAGCTTCACCAGTTTCAGCATGTCATTGACGCGGTCGGCCATTTCCGACTTGGCCATGCCATCTTGTTTGAGACCAAAAGCGATATTCTGCTCAACAGTCATATGCGGGAACAAAGCATAGGACTGGAACATCATATTCACCGGACGCTTATAAGGCGGAATACCGCGCATATCCTGCCCGTCCAGCATGATGCGGCCTGAGGTCGGTTCTTCAAAACCTGCCAGCATACGCATCAAAGTGGATTTACCGGAGCCCGATGCGCCCAGCAGCGCAAAAAATTCACGGTTGAAAATATTCAGCGACAGATCATCAATCACCGTAACATCATCGAATTTTTTGACGATGTTCTCGAATGAAATATATGGCTTGGCAGCCGGATCGTTCCACGGTGAGAACTTACGGCGGAAGCTACCAAAAGATTTCATGCTGTTCCCCTCATATTGCGGGTCTTGTAGGCTTTAAACATATTTGAAATGTCGCGGAGCAAATGCCGGATGCTTTTTATTGTTCCGGCAGCACAATCAGGCTGTAAAACAAACGGGGCAAATGCCCCGTTTGTTCCCTGATCTGTTAGTGTCCTGTGACGATCTTGGTCCAGGCGCGGGTTGCCATCTGATTGATCTTCGGCGGATAAGGCATCGGAACGAAGAGCTGTTTCATCACTTCTTCACTCGGATAAACCGCCGGATCATTGAGCAGCTCTTTGTCGATGAACTCCTGCGAAGCCTTGTTACCATTGGCGTAGAACACATAGTCCGAAGCCTTGGCGATCACTTCAGGGCGCATGATATAATTGATAAATTCATGCGCTTCTTCAACGTGCTTGGCATCGGCCGGAATGGCCATCTGGTCAAACCACATCAGAGCGCCCTCTTTCGGAATGGAATAGCCGATATCCACACCGTTTTTGGCTTCTGCTGCACGGTCGCGCGCCTGAAAAATATCGCCGGAATAGCCGACAGCCATACAAATATCGCCGTTTGCCAATGCGTTAATATATTCAGACGAATGGAACTTACGGATATTCGGGCGGATGCTTAAATAAAGCTCTTCCGCTTTGGCAAAGCTTTCAGCAGTCGGATTATTGGTATCAAAGCCCAGATAATGCAGCGCCGGACGCAGCATTTCACTGCCTGAATCCAGCAGATAAATACCACAATCTTTCAGCTTGGCAGAGATTTCAGGCTTGAACAGCACATCCCAGCTATCGATTTCATCTGTGCCGAGCGCTTCTTTGATCTTGGCCTTGTTATAGCCGATCCCTGTGGTGCCCCACATATAATTGACCGAATATTCATTGCCCGGATCATAAACCGTGGTGCGGCTGGAAATCTCGTCCCACATATTTTTCAGGTTAGGCAGTTTTTCTTTATCCAGTTTCTGGAAAACGCCTGCAGGAATCTGACGGCCGAGAAACTCTGCAGAAGGCACGACAATGTCATAACCGCTGCCGCCGGCCAACAATTTGGTTTCAAGGATTTCGTTGGAATCATAGACGTCGTAAACGACCTTGATGCCGGTTTCCTTGGTGAAATCTTTCAGGATGGAATCATCAATATAATCAGACCAGTTATAGATATTCAGCACCCGCTCCTGAGCGGCGGCAGGAAGGACCGGCAGTAGTGCGGCGAGCGCCACGCAACTGGCCGAAACATAGGAAAGCAAGTGGGCTTTGATCTTCATCAGTCACTCCGTCCAGAAAGCTTTAAAGGACAGCCGGTTTCCCCACACGATTGCCCCTCCGCACATTGCCCTTCAATGTGCATTCTCCGTTACCTTTTGAGATTAATTTGCATTCGTCAACGGAAAGATGACACTTAAAGCCCGCTGCGGCGATTATTTGAAATTAATGAACACAATTTTAAACTTTGTGTGTCCTCAGAGGCGCACAAAGCAGCGTTTTAGCACGTCAGAACCACTGCCATGCAACACAGATATAAGCCTTATCTTTCAAAGATATGCCGCACAGAGGTTGCGCCGATCAAAACACGCGAATCTCAGAGTGTTACTGAAAGTCATAAGCAGAGAAACCAGACACTGTTTCATCCAGTGCCAGCGGGCGGGTCAGCGGCGGTTCGGCACGGGCAAGACAGGCCTGCCTCTCGCACAAACGGCAGGCTGTACCGACCGGACTGACAGCCCCGCCGGAAGACACGCCCGCCAGATAGGAAGCATAGACGGTGTCTTGCGCATAAGTTGCCTCACAGCCCAGCATCAGCGCGGTACGGCGCGGCTGCTCGCCAAAACCTGTTTGCGCCCCTTCAACCGTGCGGCTGATCGTCAGATATTGTGCTTTATCCGGCAGTTCCACCTGCTCTGCCAGAACCTGCTGCGGATGGGAAAAAGCATTGTAAATCTGCAATTTAGGACAAGAACCGCCAAAGCGTGCCTGCGGAAAACCCTGCGCTCCGAAATGGCGTAAACGATTACCCGCCTGATCAATCTCCTGCAAGAAGAAGGCAATGCCGGAAGCGCCGTGTTTCTGCAGCGTTGTCAGGCGGCAGGCAGCCTGTTCAAAAGACACATTGAACCGTGCACGCAGCACATCAAGATCATATTTTGCGCGCTGCGCAGCCTCGCGGAACGGCGTATAGGGCATCATCAAAGCATGTGCAGCATAACGCAGCAGCTCGAAACGGGCGATGCGCTTAGCCTCGGCTGTACTCAGTTTCAGGTCTTCCAGTTCAGCCCCGATCACCACCTGCATACGAATAGAGACGGCCTCCATGGCAATCTCGCAGGTCTGATCAAAGACAGACAAGCGCTCAGAGATAAACAAACGCAGCGAGTGACGATCATAGCGCCGCCGCCAGTTCGGCATGGTTGCGGCAGGCAATGTGCGCACAGTGATCGACTGCTCACGCTTCAGCCATTGTTTCAGCGCTACTGTCAGCCCGTCTTCCGATTTCAGCAAGCGGTTGAAACTGTCCGCTTCCGCCTCAATCCGCTCAAAATAATGCGGCCTGCGCGCCAGCACCTCGCGCACCTCATCCAGCGGTAAGCGAGTCGGGCTGAGCGTCAGTGCTTTCCCCTCCCGCGCCATCATATCCGACAAGTCTGTGAGACGCTTTTGCTGTTCGCGATAGGCGCGGAATAATTTCAACACGCCCGCTGCTGCATTGGGGGCAGCCTCACAAATATCAATCAGCTCCTGATCACAGGGCAATTCCCCCGCAAGCAAAGGCTCTGAAAACACCTCTTTCAAACCGGCAAGCACCGAGCCGGTCTCTTCCTGCAACTGATCGAGATCGACCTTGTAAACAGAGGCCAGTTTCAACAACAATTGCACCGTCAAAGGCCGCTGATTGCGCTCGATCAGATTGAGATAAGACGGCGAAATACCTAAATTTTCGGCCATAGCCACCTGTGTCAGCGCCCGCTCATTGCGGATACGCCGGATGCGCGCACCGGCAAATATTTTACGCTCTGCCACAGATCTGCCCTTTCAAAGAAACAGCCGGAATTTTCCGATCTGTAAAGAATGTGACTGATTTTTCCGATTTGTCAAATTTACAAAAATTACAAATTTACAAACCAATCCTGTCAAAGGACACACAGCATAACCCGAATAAAATGCTGTTATTGCGCATTTTTCTCGCCACATAACTCAACATCTGTAAATCTGGTCACAGTCAAAACAACCATGCAACACAAAATCTGATGATATAGTTTTACAGGATATCTGATCATGACTGATTTTTACAATCTGGTACCATCCGCACCAAAAGGCCGCTTCGACGGCTTGCAGCGCTCGCATACTGCTGAAGATGTAAAGCGCCTGCGCGGTTCGGTTGAAATCCG
>JAIRVW010000402.1 GCA_031253705.1 Brucellaceae bacterium | reverse complement strand
CGATCCTCGGGCAATCTTCCAGAATGGCTTCAAAGCCCGGAAACCGGCGCAGGCTTTCCAGCAGAAAACGGGTCGGCGCAAGCCATGCATCGGCCAGTGTCACATTTTCACCGGCCACATAAGGGCCGGAGGAAATACGGGCTTCCACGGTTTTCAGCGCATGACGCACATGTTCAAAGATTTTCGCAGTTTTTTCAGCCGGAAACGGATTGGCTGGGCCTGCCAGCAAAACCGGAATGATCGACGGCAGCACATCCAGATCAAGCAAACGCATGATGATACGGATCTGTGCGCGGTCTTTCGGATCGGCTGGCAGCATCGGCTTTTCCGGAAAACGTTCTTCCAGATATTCGGCAATGACAGAAGCTTCAAACAGAGTTTCGCCGGAGCCGGTGACCAGTACCGGAATACGGCGCATCGGTGAGATTTCCCGAAACTCTTCCGGCAGCGGTGGACCGGCAGGGGCGTCGATCAGTTTCAGCGGCAGGTCTTTGACCTCAGCAATAATGCGGATAAAGGCGCAGTAAGGTGATAAAGGCTTATTATAGAGCTTCATAGTACTTCCTCCCGTTATGCTGTTGTCATGTCATGCAGAAAATGCCCGCGCAAACTGATGCTGCTAAGCGGGCAGATTTTTCTTACGAGGCAAGGCGATCCAACGCCGATGCAAACAATGCACGGCCGTCGGTGCCGCCATGTGCCTGTTCTATCAGGTTTTCCGGATGCGGCATCATGCCAAGCACATTGCCTTGAGCATTGGTAATGCCTGCAATGTCATTGACGGAACCGTTCGGATTGGTGCCTTCCGCATAACGGAATACAACCTGACCATTGTCTTCGATTGACTTCAGAACATCGCTTTCCGCGAAATAGTTGCCGTCATGATGGGCAACAGGGCAGCGGATGATCTGGCCTTGTTCGTAACCGCGGGTGAAGACGCTCTGATTATTGGCAACTTCGAGTTTGATTTCGCGGCAGACAAATTTCAGCGAGGTGTTGCGCATCAGCGCACCCGGCAGAAGACCTGCTTCAAGCAGAATCTGGAAGCCGTTGCAAACACCGATCACGCGCACACCGGCCTCGGCTTTTTTGCGCAGTGCCTGCATGACAGGCATACGTGCAGCAATCGCACCGCAGCGCAGATAGTCGCCGTAGGAGAAGCCGCCCGGAATGACGATCAGGTCAACATCAGGAATTTCTGTATCGGTCTGCCACACGGTCTGCGGAGCCTTGCCACCGATTTTGGTCAGCGCGGCGATCATATCGCGGTCGCGGTTCAGACCCGGAAGAAGGATAACTGCTGATTTCATAATGCAGATTACTCTCTTTAAATCCAACGCATTTCAGGCAAAAGCGGTAAGGCATTCTGCCCTGAAGTGCTGCAATATCTCTTTAAAATATGGCGCTTATTAACGCCAAAATAAAGAGATCAGGCGATGTCGAAGCTGTAATCTTCGATAACCGTATTGGCGAGAAGCTTTTCGCACATAGCTTTCAGTTCTGTTTCAGCCTGTGCTTTGTCTGTGGTTTCAAGAACAACATCAAAAACCTTGCCCTGACGGACAGAGTTGACGCCATCAAAGCCGAGGCTGCCGAGAGCGCCGACAATAGCTTTACCCTGAGGGTCAAGAACGCCGTTTTTCAGTGTGACGGTGACGCGTGCCTTAATCACTTTGTTATCCTGTATTTTAGAAGAGGAAATGTGCAGTATCCGGTTGAGATACTGCCTGAAACACACAGCCCGGAAAGCGGCAGACTTCCCGGGCTGAAATTGACTTACTTGACCAGTGTCGGGCCGCTTGGGCGCGGCGGCTCGTTCTCGTTCATAATGCCGAGACGGCGTGCCACTTCCTGATAGGCTTCAACCAGACCACCCATATCGCGGCGGAAACGGTCTTTGTCCATTTTCTCATTGGTCGCGACATCCCAGAGGCGGGCTGAGTCCGGCGAAATTTCATCGGCCAGAACCACACGCATCATGTCGCCTTCGAACAGACGGCCGCATTCGATTTTGAAATCGACCAGCTGAATGCCGACGCCGAGGAACAGACCGGTGAGGAAGTCGTTGATACGAATGGCAAGCGCCATAATATCATCAAGTTCCGCAGGGCTCGCCCAGCCAAATGCAGTGATGTGCTCTTCAGAGACCATCGGATCATCAAGCGCATCGGCTTTGTAATAGAATTCGATGATTGAACGCGGCAGAACAGTGCCTTCCTCAATCCCCAGACGCTTGGCAAGCGAACCGGCGGCAACATTGCGCACGACAACTTCAAGCGGAATGATTTCGACTTCTTTAATCAGCTGCTCGCGCATATTGACGCGGCGGATGAAGTGGGTCGGAATGCCGATCTTGTTCAACTGTGTAAAGATGTATTCGGAGATGCGGTTGTTCAGCACTCCTTTACCGTCAATCACTTCATGCTTTTTAGCATTGAAAGCTGTGGCATCATCTTTGAAAAACTGAATGAGCGTGCCTGGCTCCGGTCCTTCGTAAAGGATCTTGGCCTTGCCCTCGTAAATACGGCGGCGTCGATTCATGGGGTTTAGGAACCTCTGGGGTTTGCTGAGACCGTTCTGAGACTTTCGCCTCATTCCGTTTGTTACAGGCCCGGATTTCAGACCTGCTGTTTCAGGAATGCGGCCACTGCAGCCGCAATGTCTGCGTTCCCTAGCGCAATTGATGCGTTTTAACAATCATCCTTTATGCCGCGATGCTGTTTTTCAGTGATTGTTTTATGCTTTTTCTGTGCGCATCCTCTGGTTGTGTGCAAGATGCAACCCTATATGCTTTATGCAAGACTTCTTATATGCTTGATTTCGTTGCTGCCGGTCTAAGTACAGGCAGAATAAAAACTGAGTTGTAACTGATTGTGAGGAACCAATGAGCGGAATGGACGAACGTCGTAATACATTCGAAAATAAATTTGCCCATGACGAAGACCTGCGGTTCCGCGCTGTTGCACGACGCAACAAGCTGCTCGGTCTCTGGGCTGCGGAAAAGCTCGGCAAAACCGGTGAATTTGCACAGGCCTATGCCGGTGAGGTTGTCCGCGCTGATTTTGAAGAGGTCGGTGATGAAGATGTTTACCGCAAAGTAGCCGCCGATTTCAGCGCCGCAGCGGTTAATGTCAGCGAAGCGGAATTACGCGGGCAAATGCTGAGCCTGCTTGAAGAGGCTGCAAAACAGATCAGCGCTGAATAATACAGCGCCTGTATAACGGATGTGACGCCGTGCGGAATGTTTCGCGCGGCGTTTTTTGTTTTTATGCATATCCCGAAGACCGGCTCACGCTTCCAAGGATATACTCTGGACGGCATTTTTATTGCGGATTAAGATCTTCAGCGGGAACTCTCTGAAATTATAATCACAGTCAGGTGCATATTATGACGTTATCTGCTTCTCTCGCAAACAGGCTGCGCGCCGGTGAGACTATCCGCTCGGCATGGAGCACAATTGCTGATCCGCTGCTGCTGGAGACGATCGGCGCTGCAGGTTTTGATGCGGTAACAATGGATATGCAGCACGGTGCGCATACGGAAAGCAGCATCTGTCAGGGAATTGCATCGGTCAAAGCATCAGGAAAGCCGGTGATTGTGCGTATTCCTGTCGGTCGTTTTGATACGGCCAGCCGCGCGCTGGATTTCGGTGCCAATGCGGTGATCGCACCGATGATTAATTCCGTTGAGGATGCACGGGCTTTTGCTGCCGCGATGAAATATCCGCCGGTGGGCGAGCGCTCATGGGGGCCGCTGCGCAGTGATATCAGCTACGGGCAGGCCGGTTCCAACGCTTATTTACAGAAGGTCAATCAGGAGAGTTTAAGCTTTGCGATGATTGAAACCCGTGCGGCTTATGAGGCGCTGGATGCGATTCTGGCTGTCGATGGTATTGACGGCGTATTTGTCGGGCCTGCGGATTTCTCAATCGCGTGGAGCAATGGCTATGAAGCCAATCCGCTCTCTGAGGATATTGTCGAGCCGCTGACAAAGATTGCTCAGAAAGCGGCTGCGAAAAACAAGCTGGCGGGAATTTATGCACCCAATAGCGGATTTGCAAAACGGTATAATGCGCTGGGCTTCAGCTTTATAACGCTGGCATCGGACAAGGCCTATCTGGCGGCCGGTGCTTCTGCGATGCTGAAAGCATGGGATGAATAATGAAAGAAAAAGCCGCTCAGACAGAGCGGCTTTTTTATTATCAGAGTTTCGACAGAAACTGCGTGAAGACCATTGTGCCTTCAGGCCATGGGCCATGGCCGGATTCGGTGTTGATATGACCGGCTTCACCGGCATCAATGAGCAGGGAACCCCATGCTCCGGCAATATCTTCCGCTGCTTCAAATTTTGAGAACGGATCATTGCGGCTGGCAATGGTGATGGCCGGAAACGGCAGGCGTTCACGCGGATAGGGGCCGAATGTCATCAGATGTTTCGGGCGGATTGTTTCATCCAGCACATCCGGCGGCGCAACAAAGAAACCGCCAACGACTTTGTCTTTGATCTGCGGAATGGCATGAATTGCAGTTGGCACACCCAGCGAATGGGCAACGAGGACGACAGGCTTGGTTGCCTCATCAACATGTCTGATCAGCGAGGCCACCCAGTCTTCGCGTACAGGTTTTGACCACTCGGCCTGCTGCACACGGCGGGCGGTGGAGAGTTTTTTCTCCCAGCGTGTCTGCCAGTGATCGGGGCCGGAATTGGTGTAGCCGGGAATAATGAGGATATCTGCGTCTTTAACTTTCATGATTCACTATTGATTTTGTTCCGGTGACTGCGCAATGCCCGCACACCATTTCAGGTGCAGGCAAGTTTATGCGCAGCTTGTTTCGCTCACAATTTGATTGGCTCGCTTTGTAACGCGTTCGGACATCCGTGTCGATGTTCAAACAATGCCCTGTAAGCACGCCTTTGTGTGCGGCGTGCTTTTGAAAGGGCTTTGAGGTGAGATCAGTCTTACTGATCTTATGAAGAGGCAGTCTGCCGGTGATCACGCTTTGCCTGAGCAACGCCTGCCGCTTTTTTCTGCCGGCCACGCTCCATAGGATTGATAAGATTTTCAGCTTTCTTGTTCGGAATGTGGCGCATCCCTTCATGGGCATGGCGGGTATTAAAGGGAACTTTGTCGGCGTCGGCCTGCTGTTTTAATTTCAGGGCGTGCTGTGCGTTTTCGACAAGATTTTGTTTCGCTGCCATTTGGCGGCGGCGTTCAATTTCAGCATTTGTACGGCGCATTGCCATTGCAAGAACGCTGAGTTTGGTTTTGGAGCCGTCATCGGCCTTGGATGCTGTATTGCCTTTGGGCGCAGTTTTACCTCTGATTTCCCGTCTTCTCTGATGTGCCTGTGTTTTAGCCTTTTCACGGCGCTCGCGCAGAAGTTTCACAAGAGATTTCAGGTCTGTATCCGGTAATGCCTGCAATGCAGGATGGCGTGATTTATCCACCAGTGTAAGTTCATCTGCGTTCAGGGCGCGTTCTTCTTCTTTACGGGTGATTGCCATATCCATTCCCTTCATGTGAGCATTGTGAATAAGGAAAAACGCTTATAAATCAGAAAGGTTCCGGCAAAAAAAGAAAGCCGCCAGACGGGCGGCTTTAATTTCAGGAGGAGAGGGTTACCATTTTACCCTGAAGCCGATTGAGCCTTTGTAAGCGTAGCTGTCGCCGAAATGTTGCAGGCTGGTATTCACCGAGCCTTCCCCATAGAGCGCATATTGATCGTCATTCCAGTTATATGAGCCGCCAAGGCCGATACCGCCCCACAGGCGTTCACTTTTATTGGTGAATTTGACAGAAGCGACATCAACGCGGGTACCATCCAGAAACTCGTTATAGAGATTGGCGATTCCGTAGACGGAACTGCGGTTCATGCTGCCTTGTTCATTTTTCCGGATGTTCTGATAATCAAGGCTGAGGCCAAGACGCCCTTCAAGGCTGTCTGCTCTTTCGCGCGAAACCTCTGCTCCGAATATATCGGTAAAACTGTTGAAACGCGCATTGGAATAACGGAGCTGTGCCTGCGGTGTCAGTGCCCATTGTTCGTCAAACGCAAAGCGTTTGCCGATTTCGCCCGATAAGGCATAGCCAAAACCGTTGCTTTTGCCATTCTTGAGGGATGCATGGCCGCCTTTGTATTCAAGGTCGCTTCTGTACCAGTTTAGCTGCGCCTGATTGTCGAGGTATAAGCCGTTGTCACCATACCATGTCAATGTGCCGCCAAAACCATAGCCATCAGTATTGATCTTCCCCCGTCCAAGGTCGGAATTATGAGGGGAAGAGATATGTGCCTGACCATGTGTATATTGGACAGTGATACCGCCGATGAATTTTCCGGCTTCGTTTTCGTACAGCAGACCATCCAG
>JAIRVW010000399.1 GCA_031253705.1 Brucellaceae bacterium | reverse complement strand
GCTGAACTTGCACCACCGGTTGAGGAACGTCGTAATAAATTGCAGACGCCGGAGGAAGCCGGTTTTAAAAGCGGTGAACTTGCCAAATCCGGGGTGATCCTGAAGGCGGAACGTCTAGCTGTCGAAGCATGGCGCCGTCAGGGCTATGCCAAGGCTAAAATTGCCAATGAAAATGTCGTTGCTGATCATGCCGGCAATGTGGTGGATGCCGATATTACGGTCGAACCGGGGCAACTGGCACATTACGGCCCGCTGACAGTGCAGGGCACTGCCCGTATGGACCCGGAATTCGTGGCCTATATGGCAGATCTCAAGCCGGGTGAACGCTATGACCCTGCTGATCTGGAACGCACCCGTCGCCGTCTTGCCCGTATGGATGTTTTCCGCTCAACCACAATTCAGGAAGCGCAGGAGATTAACCGCGACGGTTCTCTGCCGCTGGATCTGATTGTACAGGAGCGTAAGCCGCGCCGTTTTGGTGTGGGTGCGAATTATTCGACACTGGATGGTGCAGGGGTTGAAGCCTTCTGGATGCATCGTAACCTGTTCGGTAAAGCAGAGCGTCTGCGCTTTGATGCCAAGGTCAGCGGCATTGGCGGCTCGCAGGACAGCTCGTTTGATCCGAAGAACTTTACCTATCAGCTGGGTACAACATTTACCAAGCCTGGTGTGTTCACACCGGATACGGATTTTGTGTCCTCGCTCACCGGTAAGCGCGAAGTGCTGGATAATTATACCGAAACATCGGTCAATGGTCAGGCCGGTTTCACGCATATCTTTGATGAATATATGAGCGGACGTCTGTTTGCGAATGTATCCCATGCCCGTTTTGATGATGATTTTTACGGCAAACGTGACTTCTTCACCGTGGGTATGCTCGGTGGTATCTTGCTGGATAAGCGTAATAGCCAGACCAATGCCACATCGGGTTATTATGCAGATGGCGTGATCGAACCGTTCTATGAAATTAAGAATGGCAGTTTCTCGACCAAATTTACCGCAGAAGGCCGTGGTTATTACGGCTTAGGTGAGAATGATCGTGTTGTATTGGCCGGTCGCCTGAAAGTCGGTTCGATTGTCGGCGCGGATATGAAAGATCTGCCGCCGGATAAAGTCTTCTTCGCCGGTGGCGGCGGCTCGGTTCGCGGTTATGCCTATCGCAGTATCGGCGTAAAAAAGCCGGGCGATGTGGTAATCGGCGGTCGCTCGCTGGTGGAAATGTCGGGTGAGGTACGTACCAAAGTCACCGATAGTATCGGTGTGGTCGGATTTGTAGACGGAGGATATGTCGGGGAAGAAACTTACCCTGACTTTGCGGAGAATTTGCGTTTGGGGGCAGGTGCGGGCTTGCGTTATGATACCAGCCTCGGACCAATCCGTTTCGATGTTGCCGTGCCGCTTAACCGCAGCAAAGGTGACTCAAGTTTTGCATTCTATGTCGGCATAGGACAGGCGTTTTGAACCGTTTTCTCGCTTTCGTAGCCACTTTCTTCATCATTCTGCCGCTCGGTATTTATATCGGGGCATCGCTGTTGCCGCAGGGTACGGCGGGTGTCACGACGCCTGCTACCAGCCAGAACAATCCGCCTGTGTCCGGCTCGGCTGATGGTCAGGTCGCACAGACGGACAATCCTGTCTCGGCGCAGGAAGCTGAGGAAGAAAAGTCCTATTTCCTGTCTTTTGTAGAAGAGAAGCTGTCCGGTCCGAACCGTAAGATCAGCATTTCCGGCATTGAAGGTGTTTTGTCTTCGGAAGCCAAAGTCGGCTCGATCACTGTTGCCGACCGTGAGGGTGTCTGGCTGCGTATTAAAGATGCACAGCTGGTCTGGAGTCGCTTAGCATTGCTGCGTGGCCGTCTGAGTGTGGACACGCTGTCGGCAAAACAGGTTGAACTGATCCGCACACCGCTGCCGGATGAAAGCCTGCCGACGCCGGAAGCGGGCGGTTTTGCATTGCCGGAACTGCCGCTGGCCGTATTGCTGGGTGAACTGAATATTGAGCGCCTGAAATTCGGACAGCCGGTCTTTGGTCTTGAATCCGAAGTTGCACTCAAAGGCAATCTGACCCTTCAGGACGGTTCCCTGCAGTCGCTGTTTGATATGAACCGCCTCGATGGTCCTGGCGGCACGATCAAGCTGAAAGCCGATTACGCCAATGCCGATCAGAAGCTTGATCTGGATGTGCGCCTAAGCGAACCGGCCAATGGTATTGCTGCCAACCTGTTGAATATCGAAGGTAAGCCGCCGGTTGAACTGGCTCTGAGCGGAGCAGGTAAGCTGGATGATCTGAAAATTGATCTGAAGCTGGATGCCGATAGCCAGCGTATTCTGACCGGTCTTCTGACACTGAACCGTGATGCCAATGGTGCGATTTCGGGACGCATGTTTAATGCGGATGTTAAAGGTCCGATTGCAGCCCTTATTCCGGAAAAATTCCGCGACTTCTTTGGCGCGACTTCCAGCCTTGCTGCCAATGGTCTGATTAAGGACAGCGGCGGTTTCCGTCTGGATAACTTCAGTCTTTCCAATGCTGCGTTGCAAGTTAAGGCCAAGGCTGAAACAGCCACTGACGGCTTCCTGACACGTCTTAATCTGGATGCGCTGATTGCCGATCAGGAAAAAGGCCGTGTGTTGTTGCCGGTCAGCGGCGGCGAAACATCGCTGGCATCTGCCCGTTTGACACTGGATTACGGTGACCGTCAAAGCAATGACTGGACAGGTAAGTTGCTGGTTGAAGGTCTGCAAGCCGGAGATTTCTCCGCACAGCAGACTGTGCTGGATATGGGCGGTGCTGCAGAAAATCTTCAAGATGCCCAGAACCGCCATGTCGGTTTCAATATCACCGGTAATGTAACTGGTATCAGTGCCAAGCAGCCTGATATTGCACAGGCACTGGGCGACCGTTTTGATCTGGCTGTTCTTGGAGCATGGCGTGCGGGTACACCGGTACAGCTTGAGAAAGTACAGCTCACCGGCAATGGTTTGAGTGCGGCACTCAAGGGTACAATCGACAAGTTCATCTATGCCGGTGATATCGCATTGCAGGCTGATAGTCTGATGCCGTTTTCGGCGCTGGCTGGCCGTTCGCTTGCCGGCAGCATTGATCTGAAGGCCAATGGTACAGTCGCGATGCTGACCGGTGGTTTTGACCTGACGCTTGACGGTACTGCTGAAAATATCAAGACCGGCGAAGATATTGCTGATC
>JAIRVW010000355.1 GCA_031253705.1 Brucellaceae bacterium | reverse complement strand
CGGGCATGCAGAGCCTGCCGGTGAAAATTACGGACAGTGTCTTTCAGCTCGTCGGTCAGGCGGTTGGCCTTGGTTTTATAGGCACTGCCATATTCATTATCGCCGATTAGCGGATGACCGATATGCGCCATATGCACACGGATCTGATGGGTGCGGCCGGTTTCAAGCTGGCACTCAACCAGTGAGGCGAGGGCTGTCGCATCACTGTTTTCGCCGAAACGCTCTTCAATCGTATAATGGGTGATCGCATAACGGGCATCTTCACGGTCTTCGCGCACTACTGCCTGTTTGGTACGGTCACGGTGTGAGCGGCCAAGATGGGCGTCAATCGTACCGGCAGGGCGCTCCGGCATACCCCAGACGAGCGCAAGGTAAGCGCGCTCCAGCGAACCGGTGCGTCCGTGATCGGCAAATTGCGCACTTAAATTCTGA
Organism: Brucellaceae bacterium; assembly: GCA_031253705.1. Classification (GTDB taxonomy): domain Bacteria; phylum Pseudomonadota; class Alphaproteobacteria; order Rhizobiales; family Rhizobiaceae; genus Pseudochrobactrum. Next base: position 3,447 of record JAIRVW010000355.1, on the reverse strand, counting down.
TGTGCCTTGTCGTGCTTGGCAACAACCAGCACGCCGGATGTATCTTTATCCAGACGATGAACAATGCCCGGACGCTTAACGCCGCCGATACCGGAGAGGCTGTCGCCGCAATGATGTATCAAAGCGTTAACCAAAGTTCCGGTCCAGTTGCCATTTCCCGGATGAACAACCAGTCCGGCAGGCTTGTTGACCACAATTATGTCATTATCTTCATAAAGGAGATCAAGCGGAATGTCTTCCGGCTGTGGAGCAGCGGGTTCGGCTTCCGGAATGTGCAGTGTAATCGTTGAACCTTCACGCAATTTATGCTTAGGCTCGCTCACAGTCCGGTTGTCTACCTGTACATGGCCGGCACTTATGAGTGATTGGATGCGATTTCGTGAAAGATCAGGCGTGAGTTGAGAAGCAAGCCACTGATCCAGCCGCTTCCCTGCGGCATCTGCGTCGGCAATTAGCTCTTTCAATCGTCTCTTCCCTTCGTTATCACGCCTCGCGATATCAGTAATCGGAGACCTTAATGCAGGATCATTATTATCAAGAGCACCCGGAACAGCAGCAATATGCTGCGCAAGCCTATCAGGAGCCTCAACTCGATCCGGCTATGGAACGTGTGCGTCGTAAAATGGTTCGCCTGCTGATTATATCAATCGCCATTATGGTTCTGGGTCTGATGGCGGTGCTCAGTGCAGTCGTCTATAAAATCAACAAAGCACCCGATACAGCAGAAAGCGAAACAGCTCAATCGGATATTCCCGGACAAAATGCGGCGGCCGGTGTTTCCGGTCAGAAGGCAGAGAATAAAACTGCCGAACCTCTGCCAATGGTTGAATCGCAGCTGGAGCTGGCACCGGGCACACGTCTTCTGTCGCAGAGCTTGTCCGGCAATCTCGTATCGCTGGAAACATTGCTGCCGGACGGCGGGACAGAAATCATGATTTATGATTATCGTCAGTCGCGTTTTGTCGGACGTATGCGTCTGGGCAATCTGGAATAATTATCCGCTTCTGTCAAAAGCTCCGCATCCGGTTGCGACCGGTGCGGAGCTTTTTGTTGTTCTGACGGAATGATTGCTGAAGCTATATAAGTGCTGGATAAACATCGCATGATTTCAGTCTGGCCGGATCAGGGCTTTGCCTGACCGGCAATCATTTATAAATTGCAGCAACAGAGATTCTTCAGGCCGCGCTTGTATTTGACCTGCAGGGCAAGTTTTGCGAAAGTGCGGAACCTGTTTCTCTGAAATCACCGCAGGGCAGTTTCCTGTGATGATACAGACATAGTTATGCGTGTTTCACCCGCAATTGCGCTCAGCGCTGTGTTGCAAAACATGGCACGGGCTCTATGGGAATTCTAATAATGAAAAATGATTATGAAAAACAGCTACGTGACGCGGGCGTGCGGATTACCCGCCCGAGACGGGTCATCCTTGATATTCTTGCCCAGACCACAGACGGTCATCCGGATGCGCTGGAAATTTTTCGCCGCGCGGTAGAGGTGGACAGCAGTATTTCATTGTCGACAGTCTACAGAACTATGAAATTGCTCGAAGAGCAGGGCGCTATTCACCGTCATGCTTTTGACGGTGGTCCTTCACGGTTTGAGCAGGCCGGCAACCAGCATCACGACCATCTGATTGATATGGATACCGGTGATGTTATCGAGTTTCACTCTGAAATGATTGAGAAATTACAAGAAGAAATCGCCCGTTCACTTGGATATGAGATCATTCATCACCGCTTTGAACTCTACGGGCGCAAAATTAAGCAATAAACATATTAGAAAAACAGAATTTATTTTCAAATAGTCAAATTTTGTGTGAAACTATTTTTAGTGAAGCGCGTTATAGTGATGTTGAAAGGCCGACAATCTGCCCCCCTCACAGTTTGGCCTTTCACAGACCGCGGGTACGCCCCCTAATCCTGTGGTCCGCGCGCTCCTGAAACTCAGATTTCGGAGCGCGCTATTTTTATGAGTATTACGGGCTTCTGAGGGGTTAAAAATCGAAATTACGATGCGGGATACGCAGGTAATAGTCGACGCAATTATCTTCAATTTTATAATGGGCGGTGCCGCTGACAGCCTGCGGAACGATGCGAAGCAGGACAGCGCTGCCAAAGCGTGACGCTTCCGGTGTTTTGGCTTTATTTTCTGCCTGAATATCATGCTGTAACTGGTGCGACGCGGATAAAGGCGTCAGGCTGTCCGTCTTGTCCGGCGGACAGGTTGTTTCTTTCCAATGGATGATCAGATCCATTTCACCTTCGCCGTCCGGTTCCAGCTCTGCAGAGATTTCCAGATGCCCGCTCTCGCAGGCGAGGGCACCGTAAGAGGCGGAGTTGACGATTAGCTCGTGGAATGCAAGGCCGACATGTAAGGCCGCCCCCGGAAACAGGTAGGCATCTTTGCCGGTAATGGCGAGGCGGGGATCTTTCGGGTGAATGTATTTTTCCAGCTGGGAGTACAGTAATTCACGGAAGTCTGCACCATGCCAGTTGGAATCGGTGACCAGATCCTGAGAATGGGATAGGGAGTGCAGCCGCCCGCGGAATTTTTGCAGAAACTGATCAACCGAACCGGAAAACCGTGCGGTTTGCATCGCAATGCTCTGAATGATCGCCAACAGATTTTTGGAGCGATGGCTGACTTCACGCAGCAGAATTTTCAAAACCTGTTCACGATGTTTCAGCTCACTGATTTCAACAGCGGTTGTCACAACGCCGATAATTCTGCCGTCTTCGTCCCTGTCACCATCGATGAAAAACTCGTACCAACGCGGTGTGTTCTTGTCCGGAAAAGAGAGTTCCAGCCGCTGGGCATCACCGGTGACCAATAATTGTTTTTTGGCATTGGTCAGTCTGACAGCAAGATCTTTAGGCATCAGATCTGTTTCGCTGATGCCGTTCTGCCATGGCAGATGCCAGAATTCCGGCAGGTTTTCTGCCCAGCTGTAATTGAGGTCCGGTGTCTGGTAGAACACCGAGACATTACTGTTTCTTATGGCTCGTAACATAGAGCGCAAGCGGATTTGTCCGGTGCTGCTATATCCTGATACGGGCGGTGTCTGAGCCATAACCGGTGCTTTCTGGTCTTCAGAGCGAATGCAGGCTGTGAATATATGCAGTCTGATAACAGACTGAAAGGGCGCACAAAACCGGCGCCCCGAACTGTATGTATTGTCTGGTTGTATTCATTCAGGCCTTCCTTATGAAACTGGCGATGAGCGATAGCAGCAGCAGGCCAAGGAAAATAAAGAACAGAATCTGGGCGATCCCTGTTGATGCACCGGCAATGCCGCCAAAGCCAAGCGCACCGGCAATGATCGCGATGATCAGAAAAACAACAGCATAATATAACATGTCAATCTCCTCCTGTTGGCAGGCGCGGAGTTGTCTGCCTCTATGAAAATCATCTGATATATTCAGATTATTGCATGTTATAGAAACGCAT
>JAIRVW010000336.1 GCA_031253705.1 Brucellaceae bacterium | reverse complement strand
CGACTTCGCCTTGGTCGCAAAAGCCGAGATTGTTGATGCAAAAATTGCCGATGAAGCGCTGATCCGCCTTGAGGTGGATAATATCGGTCTTGATCAGCTCGACCGGCGCTATCTTAATATGATTGCACGCAATTTTGGCGGCGGCCCTGTGGGGATTGAAACGATTGCTGCCGGTTTGTCAGAACCGCGCGATGCAATTGAAGATATTATTGAACCCTATCTGATCCAGCAGGGCTTTTTGCAGCGTACCCCGCGTGGCCGTGTGCTCACAGCTGTTGCATGGCAGCATCTGGGGCTGACAGCACCGACAGATCTGGCGGCGCGGCAGATCAGCATGTTTGAGGATGAAGCCTGATGCAGGACCCGTTATCGCAAGGTTCCTTAACTCCGGCAGAGGCTGAGGTGATCAACGGCACGCTGACAGCCACAGGGCACCGGCTGCTGGCACGGGTTTATTATGCTGATACGGATTTTTCCGGTGTGGTCTATCACGCCCGCTATCTGGAATTTCTGGAGCGGGGGCGCACCGATTTTCTGCGGCTCAAAGGCGTGCATCACACACAATTGGAAGAAGGTCAGCTCGGTGAGCCGATTGTCTGGATTGTACGGCGTATGGAAATTGATTTTCGTATGCCCGCGCGTATCGACGATATGCTGGAAATTGAAACTGCGGTGATCGAAGCATCGGGCGCACGGATCAATATGCGCCAGACGATCAAACGTCATAACGGCGATGTGCTGATTGAAGCATTGGTGGAAGCTGCGCTGATTAACAAGCAGGGGCGCCCGCGACGGATGCCTAAAGAGTGGAAAGAACTGTTTGCTGCCTGAAGGGCAGATGGTTCTTCATCTCAACTGTCATAATATGCGATGCGTGCTGAGCCGGTGTAAACCGGCTCTTTTTATCCCGTAGCATGGCCGGAAAAATCATTGGTGCTGACAGAAATTGCGGGCTATCAGGGCGAATCCTAACTTATCTTTAACCATAATAGTTCATCTTTAGGCCAAGACGGAGTGGTGGCGGCCTGAATCTGCCTGTCGCCTTCCTTTCACCAAAATTAACCGTAAAAAGCAAAGCAGCCGGTCATGCACAATGATTGTGTCCGGCACTAGGCAGATACGGCGCAAAAAAATTCGGCGGCCGTGCACGCAGCAATGCATCCGGACCGCTCAAGGTAACAACAGATCGAAACGGCTGCGTGGTAAGCGCAAAGAACCGTTTTGCTTTTGCCGCCCGGTGATGAGCCGGGCGTTTGGATTCGAGGACAGGTGACAAATGGAAGCTCTACCCATTGCAGCACACACAAGTGATGTCAGTCTCTGGGGACTGTTCATGCAGGCTAACTGGGTTGTCAAACTGGTCATGCTGGGTTTGCTGGCAGCCTCAATCTGGACATGGGCCATCATCGTAGACAAGACACTGGCTTATCGCCGTGCAAGCAGTGCGATTGAACGCTTTGAACAGGTTTTCTGGTCGGGTCAGTCACTGGAAGAACTCTACCGCAATCTCGGCGAGCGCCGTACCACCGGTATGAGCGCCATTTTTATGGCTGCGATGCGCGAGTGGAAAAAGTCTTTTGAGAAAGGCGCACGTTCCCCGATTGCTCTGCAGATGCGTATTGAAAAAGCGATGGATGTGGCACTGGCACGTGAAAGCGACAAGCTGGAATCCCGTCTCGGTTTTCTGGCGACCATTGGTACATCCGCACCATTTATCGGTTTGTTCGGTACGGTTGTCGGTATTATGACCTCGTTTATGGCGATTGCGGCTTCCAAAAATACCAGCCTTGCCGTTGTGGCACCGGGTATTGCGGAAGCGCTGCTGGCAACCGCGATCGGTCTTCTGGCCGCTATTCCGGCCGTTATTGCCTATAACAAGCTGACAGCTGATGCAGGCAAAATCACCGCGCGTATGGAAGGTTTCGCCGATGAGTTTTCGGCCATACTGTCGCGACAAATTGATGAGAAGCTGACGCCGCGCGGATAAATTATCCGGTTTTGTTGCCGGTTTCGTTGATAGCAGACGTTTACAATTCAGGCCGGATATCAGGTCACAGGATAAAGGCCGGAAGGTTCCAGATATGGGTATGTCATTAGGAAGTCAGGGCGGATCAGGCGGTCGTCGCAGACGCGGCGGCAAGAAGGCTCCGATGAGCGAAATCAACATCACGCCTTTCGTGGACGTGATGCTGGTGCTGCTGATTATCTTCATGGTTTCTGCGCCGCTGCTCACTTCCGGCGTGCCGATTGATCTGCCGGATACGCAGGCCAAAGCGCTCAATGCTGATACCCAGCCGATCACTGTCTCTGTGAATGATAAAGGGCAGGTCTATCTGCAGGAAACCGAGATCGACATTACCGAAGTTGTGCCGAAACTCGAAGCAATTGCCAAGACCGGTTATGAAGAGCGCGTTTTTGTACGCGGCGATAAAAATGCAGATTACGGCACAGTGATGAAAGTCATGTCCCGTATTTCCGCTGCCGGTTTTAAGAATATCGGTCTTGTGACCCTCCAGGAGCAGGATAGCTGACGCCATCATGAAGGCAGGTCTGACTTCCTCAACACTTATTCATGCGGTCATTATCGGCTGGGGATTGTTTACTTTCTCCTCGCCGAAGCCTTTCGACATGACCGATACAGAATCCTTCCCTGTTGATATTGTGCCGGTTGAAGATATTTCGCAGGTTCAGCAGGGTGATAAAAAAGCACCGAAAGCAGATAAGGCAGCACCAAAGCCGACGACCAAGCCAAAGACGGTTGAACAGGCTGAGAATACCGGTGACAGCGAAATTGATCTGAAAACACCGCCGATGCCGAATGAAAAGCCGAAACCTGTTGAAACGGCTGAAGCGGCCAAGCCTGCGGAAAAACCGGCAGAAAAGCCGGAACCGGTGAAAGAAACCAAGTCTGAGCCAAAACCCGAGCCGGTCAAACCACCGGAACCGGTTAAGCCGACGGAGCCGAAGGTTGAGCCAAAACCGGAATCAAAGGCTGAAGTGAAACCTGATCCGGTTGCGGAAGCGATTGAGAAACAGCCTGAGCAGGAAGTGAAACTGCCGGACCGTGTGCCTGCGCCGGAAACCAAGCCGAAACCGCAGCCAACGGAAACGGCTAAGGTTGAAGATACCAAGAAAGACGAGAAGAAACCGGAGAAGCCAAGCACAACCGCACAGAACACGTCTAAGGATAAAGATGCGAAAGCCGATGAGGTTGCCGCTCTTCTGAACCGTGAAAAAGCTGCAGGCGGCGGTGCAAAACGCTCAACGGATAAAGAAGCTTTCGGTGCGAAGAAAACCACCGGCGGTGCAAAACTCAGCCAGACGGAAATGGATGCGCTGAAAGGTCAGATCAGTGACAAATGGAGTATTCCTTCAGGCGTGGCTGATGCATCCGACCTGCGCATCACGGTTAAGATGCAGCTGAATGAAGACGGTACGATTAACGGTACGCCGGAAGTGACTTATACGGGCGGCGATTCTGTGATCGGCCGTGCGGCGGCAGACAGTGCACGACGCGCGGTGATGCGTGCAGCACCTTACAATCTGCCGCGTGATAAATACGATACATGGTCTACGGTCATTGTGAATTTTGACCCGAGCGACATGTTCTAAACGAATATGAACCGGCGCTGTATAGCGCCGGTTTCAGGACTCTCTCTGTGAGGTTCCGCCCAATACCGAAACATGTGAGACACCTCACAGAACCAAATATGATCAGGACAAACGAGGTCCACGCCATCATGAAGACACTGTTTAAAACCTTATTTTCAGTACTTGCGACGGTCGCAGTCGTGAGCACGGCTGCGGTGCTGCCTGCCCGCGCCGTCGTGGAAGTAAATATTAACAAGGGTAATGTTGACCCGCTGCCGATTGCTCTGACCGACTTCCTGTCCGGTGATGCGCTGGGTGCGGAAATTACCTCTATCATCGCTGCGGATCTTGAGCGTTCCGGCCTGTTTGCGCCGATCGACAAAAAAGCCTTCATCGAGAAAATCAGCAATCCGGATGTGGCACCGCGTTTTGAAGACTGGAAAGTCATCAATGCGCAGGCACTGGTAACCGGTCGTGTGACCAAGCAGCCGGACGGTCGTCTTAAAGCGGAATTCCGTCTGTGGGATACATTTGCCGGTCAGCAGCTTGCAGGCCAGCAGTTTTTCACCACGCCGGAAAACAAACGCCGTGTTGCCCATATTATCGCGGATGCGATTTATGAGCGTCTGACCGGTGAAAAAGGCTATTTCGATACACGTATCGTTTTCGTGGATGAATCCGGCAGCACCCAGAAGCGTGTAAAGCGTCTGGCTATTATGGATCAGGACGGCGCG
>JAIRVW010000365.1 GCA_031253705.1 Brucellaceae bacterium | reverse complement strand
GGACGTGTGATCAATATCAAGGTCGGTCGTGTCGGCGGTCATGCTAATGCGCGTCAGATTCACGACATTTGTCAGGCACATGATGTGCCGGTCTGGTGTGGCGGCATGCTGGAATCCGGCATCGGCCGTGCCCATAATATCCACCTCTCGACACTGGAACAGTTCAAACGGCCGGGCGATACCTCTTCTTCATCCCGCTATTTCGAGCGCGATATTGTGAGTGAAAAACTGGAAACCGAAAACGGCATTATGCCTGTTCCGTCCAATGGTGCGGGGATCGGTGTCACACTGGATTATGATTTTCTGGAAACTGTGACCCTGTCTAAAGAGACATTCTGAGAACAGTCCCGTTTTACCCTCTGTGCCCGCCGCGAACACAGCATTGATGCTTTGTTCGCGGCGGGCATTTTTATAAACTATGTAAATCAATCACTGAACCAATTATAAAATGGTTCAGTGAGAATGCGCTAAAATATTGCTTGAAATAGTAATTTTTGTTTGCTTAACTGTAAAAAATATAAAAATACGGGGGCAAAAACATAATATGACAATCATTCATGCCTTAAAGGCGAAACCACTATCATCATTGGTTCAAATGATCCGCGTCATTTGACATGGCAGATGATTATAATCAGAATTCTGACTACGCCTTAGAACAATTGCGCTTTCTGCTGGCAGGTCAGGCTGCGGATCAGGAACACCGTCTGCCCTCAGAACGGGAGCTGGTCACGCGCTTTAATGTCAGCCGCCGCGCTTTGCGCGCTGCGCTCGATATTCTTGAAAATGAAGGACAGATCTGGCGCAGACAGGGTCAGGGCACCTTCAGCGGTGAACGCCGGCCGGCCGGTAATATGCTCGCCAGACAGATTGCCGATTTCACCAATCCGATTGAAGTCATGGATGTGCGTATTGAGATCGAGCCTGCCTTGGCACGCATGGCTGCCGCCCGCGCAACTCCTGCCTTGGTAGAGCAGCTGGAAAGACTGGCGCTGAAGGCCGAGCAATCTGCGGATGTGGCCTCGTGGGAGCGCTGGGATTCCGCTTTTCACAGCAAGATTGCCGATGCGTCCGGCAATCAGCTGTTTATCGCTATTATGAGTATCATTGATGAAATCCGGCGCAATGATGCGTGGCAGCAATTTCGTTCACGCGTCCGCTCTACGGGCAGAAACACATTATCCGTTGCCCAGCATAATGCCGTGCTGGATGCAATCCGGCGTTTTCATCCGCTGGATGCCGAAGAGGCCATGCGCACTCATCTGATATCGCTGCGTGAAGCCGTCATTGAAGAAATCGGCGGCGTTGCCAGAACACCGGCGCAGGCACGCCAGCCAAGGCATACAGACTAGAACATTACGGTTCGCCGAAAAAACAAGCGCCATGCGGTACTTTTCCGGAGGAGGAAAGACCATTTGGCAAAACAAAATACAGATCAGGGACTTATCTGAGAAATCAGCAAAACAGAATAAAGGGGTGGAGAAATGAAATCTGTTTACAGAATTGCACTCAAAACTGCGGCATTATCCGCGGCAGCGATGGCATTAACATTACCGGCACTGGCAGCCGATCTGCGTATCGGCCTGCAGGATGATCCGGATGTGCTTGATCCGCATCGCGCCCGTACATTTGTCGGCCGCATCGTTTTCACATCATTGTGCGACAAGCTGTTTGACATCAATGACAAGCTGGAAATTCAGCCGCAGCTGGCAAAAGAGTGGAGCTGGTCTGAAGACGGCAAAACTCTGCATATCAAATTGCGTGAAGACGGCAAATTCCACGACGGCAGCGCGATTACCGCAGCCGATGTTAAAGCCAATCTGGAACGCGCCAAAACGCTGCCGGAATCCCTGCGCAAAAGCGAAGTCGCCGCCATTGATAAAATCGACGTGGTTGATGACACCTCGCTCGATATTCATCTGACCAGACATGATGCTGCATTGCTATCGCAGCTTTCTGACCGCGCCGGTATGATTTTGTCGCCGAAAGCCTTTACGGACGGTGAGTTTACACAAAACCCTGTTTGCTCAGGCCCTTATAAATTTGTCAGCCGCGTTCAGAATGACCGCATTGTGCTGGAGAAATTTACGGATTACTGGGACGACGCTAATTATCATTTCGACAAAGTCACCTATCTGCCAATTCAGGATTCAACTGTTCGCTTTGCCAATCTGCGCTCCGGCGATTTTGATCTGATTGAGCGCCTCGCCTCATCGGATATTGAAGCCGCGAAAGCCGACAGCAAGCTGGCATTCCTGCCTATAACAGGCATCGGCTATCAGGCTCTGACCTTCAACATGACCAAAGGCGCCAAGGACAGTTTCCCGATCGGTCATGATAAGCGTGTGCGCCAGGCTTTTGAACTGTCACTTGATCGTAACGCGATCAATGAAGTGGTCGGACAGGGCGTCTTCCAGCCTGCTCATCAGGCATTCCCGCCTTCAAGCTTCGCCTATAATGCAAAATATGAAACTGTGTCCCGCGATATTGAAAAAGCCAAACAGCTTTTGAAAGAAGCCGGTCATGAGCGTATCAGCTTTGAAATCGCTTTCGGCAACAGCACCACATCCCAGCAGGTCTATGAATTGATTCAGGCCATGTCTTCCGAGGCAGGTTTTGATATTTCCCTGCGTCCGACCGAATTTGCAGCATTGCAAAGCACGCTTAAAGAAAAAACCTATGAGGTCGGCCAGAGCGGCTGGTCCGGCCGCGCCGATCCGGACGGCAATATCCATCAGTTTGATACCTGCAAAGGCAGCCTCAATGATGCCGGTTATTGCAATGAGAAGGTAGACGCTTTGCTGGAAGAAGCCCGCGGTCTTAAAGATCAGGCACAACGCAAAGCACTTTATGATCAGGCACAGGAAATTCTGCAGGACGAATTGCCGATCGTTTATCTCTACTACCAGCCATGGATTTTTGCGACCAGTGCCAATCTTAAGGGCTTCACAGCCCATCCTGACGGCATGATCCGTCTGAAAGGCGTGACGCTGGATAAATAAGCAAGCCGGACATAGCGGCTGCCACACAGGGCACAACCGCTCCGGTTTCTGACTGTAATGCAGTGACAGATGACCTGTCACTGCACAGAGCCTGCAGGAAAACACCAGAATGAAGCGCTCTTTCCGCTTCGGGATCAATCCCTCTGTTCTGTTTTCCAAAGAATGGAACTCACTCTATGTTCGAACTAATTATCCGGCGCTGTCTGGTCGTGATCCCGACTTTGTTTCTGGTCTCGGTGATCGTTTTCGGCATGCAGAAACTCTTGCCGGGCGATCCGGTTCTCGCGCTGGCCGGTGAAGACCGCGATCCGCAGACCATTGCCTATCTGCAGGAAAAATACCGGCTCAATGATCCGGTGATCACACAATATGCAAGCTGGCTCGGCCGGATCATGACCGGAGATTTCGGTGTCTCTATCCGCACGGAAAAGCCGGTGCTGGAGCTGATCCTGCAGAAACTGCCGGTTACTTTACAGCTGGCCGCTTTTGCAATGATCGTAGCCCTGCTGATCGGTGTTCCCGCCGGTATTATTTCTGCTGTACGCAAAGGCACACTGACCGATTATTCGATCAATATTGCCGCGCTCTCCGGCCTGTCTATTCCGAATTTCTGGCTCGGCATTCTGCTCATTCTCTTTGTCTCCGTGCAATGGCAATTGCTGCCGTCTTCCGGCTATACCTCACCGCTTGAAGATCTCGGTCAGAATATCCGTACCATGATTATGCCGGCCTTTGTGCTGGGCACCGGTCTTGCCGGTGTGCTGATGCGCCATACCCGCTCGGCCATGCTCGGCGTGTTGCGCTCGGATTATGTACGCACCGCACGCGCCAAAGGGCTGAATGAAAAAACCGTCATCCTGCGCCATGCGCTGCGTAATGCTCTTGTGCCGATTATCACGCTGACCACTTTGCTGTTTGGTGAATTGCTGGCCGGTGCTGTTCTGACAGAGCAGATTTTCACCATTCCGGGCTTCGGCAAGCTGATCGTGGATGCGGTTTTCACCCGCGACTATGCCGTGGTGCAAGGCGTGGTGCTGTGCACCGCTGTCGGTTTCATCCTGATGAACCTCCTTGCCGACATTCTCTATATTATCGTCAATCCGAGACTGAGGGATGCAACATGAGT
>JAIRVW010000221.1 GCA_031253705.1 Brucellaceae bacterium | reverse complement strand
AGAAAGTTGTTCTGAAGCTCGTTGATGATGCGGCTGATCCGAAACAGGGTGTTTCCGGTGCAAACCAGCTGATCGGCGACGGTATTAAATTTGTTGTTGGTCCTGTGACCTCCGGTTCGGCTATGGCTGTTTCCGATGCGCTGGCAGAAGCCGGTGTTGTCATGGTAACGCCGACTGCAACTGCGCCGAACCTCACCAACCGCGGTCTGGAAAACGTATTCCGTACCTGCGGTCGTGATGATCAGCAGGCCGTTGTTGCCGCTGAATATGTTGTTAAAAATCTGGCCGGTAAAAAAGTCGGCGTTCTGCATGATAAAGCCCCTTATGGTCAGGGTCTGGCAGACAGCTTCAAAGACAGCCTGAACAAAGACGGCGTTAAAGAAGTTCTTTATGAATCCCTGACACCGGGTGAAAAAGATCTCAGCGCTCTGGTGAGCAAGATCAAAAACAGCGGTGTGGAAGTGCTGTATTTCGGTGGTTACCATCCGGAAGCCGGTCTTCTGTCCCGTCAGCTCGCTGATCAGGGTGTGAAACTGCTGTTGATCGGTGGTGAAGGTCTGTCCAACACTGAATATTGGGCAATCGCCGGTGAAACCGGTGCAGGCACACTCTTCACCAATGCTGTTGATGTGACACAGAACCCGGCTGCAGCAGAAGCTGTGGACGCGCTGAAAGCCAAAAACATTGCGCCGGAAGTCTTCACTCTGAACGGCTATGCCGCAGTGCAGGTTCTGAAAGACGGTATTGAGAAAGTTGGCAATGCCGATGATCCGGCAGCTGTTGCCAAGGTTCTGCATGATGGTCTGGAAGCTAAGACCATTATCGGCAATCTGACCTATGACAAGAACGGCGACCTGACTTCCCCGACCTTCGTGGTCTATAAATGGGAAGACGGCAAAATCGTTGCTAACTAACCGGATTATATGATCCAAAGAAAAGCCGGCGGAGAGATGCTCTCCGCCGGCTTTTTTGTTTCAGATAAAGGCTTGGGATCAGGAGGCGCTGCGACGGGCATCCCAGACAGCAACAGCCCAGATGAGGAGGCCGCCGAGAGCCAGCGCACTGCCGACAAAGCCCGACGAGGCAAAGCCGTAGCCTGCCGCGATGGACATGCCTGCAAGCCAAGGGCCAAGAGCATTCGCAACGTTGAAGGCGCTGTGATTAAGCGCTGCGGCAAGGGTCTGTGCATCCTGTGCCACATCCATCAGACGGGTTTGCAGAACAGTGCCGAGACCGCCGGTGCAACCGATCAGGAAAACCAGCGCGGTCAAAATCCAGACATTCATCACCACAAAAGGGAAGATGGCCAGAAAAATCGCATTGGAAAGCAGCAGAATACCGGCAGTCGGCATTAAGGCTCGGTCAGCTCCCCATGAGCCGATCAGCGTGCCGCAGGTCATGCCGACACCGAAAACAGTCAGCACAACCGGCACCCAGAATGGTGCGACGCCGGTCACTTCCAGCAGGGTTGACGCAATATAGGAGTAGACAGCAAACAGACCGCCGAAGCCAATAGCGCCGATACCAAGGGTGAGCCAGACCTGACGGTTTTTCAAAGCTGCGAGTTCGCGTAGAGGCGTGGCACCCGGACGTGGCGGATCTTTCGGCGCGAAGGCCATGATCATCAGAAATGTCAGTGTTGCCAGAAAACCGGTGACGCCAAAGCCCCAGCGCCAGCCAATGGCCTGACCGAGCCATGTGGCGAAAGGTACGCCGATGACCGTTGCGATTGAGAGGCCGAGCATAACACGGCCAACCGCCCATGCACGGCGGTTCATCGGCACCAGCGAGGCTGCCATCAGCGCGGCGACACCGAAATAGGCACCATGCGGCAGACCGCTCAGAAAGCGAAACAGCAGCATCCAGTGATAGGATGGTGATAATGCGCTGAGCACATTGGCGACAGCAAAGACAGCCATCAGACCCATAGCCAGTGAGCGGCGTGACACACGGGCGAAGAATACGGCAAGGATTGGCGCACCGACAACAACGCCCAATGCATAGGCGCTGATAACATGACCGGCGGTCGGTTCATCAATGCCGAGCCCCACGGAGAAGTAAGGCAGCAGGCTCATGGCTGCAAATTCGGTGGTGCCGATTGCAAAGCCGCCCATAGCCAGCGCCAGCAGAACCAGCTTGAAATTTACTGTCGCGCCTGCCTGTTCAGCATCGGTGCTGACGGGGCTTTCCAGCACAAGCGCGGGGGAGGAATCTGTCATTTTATGTTTCCTGAAACCGCTGATCTTCAGCAGTCTGTTCTCGCAATAGCAGTGTCAGAGAGACCGTATTGTGCCTCCCACACGCTGCGGTCATCATTTTAATTATGCGTTCCACCCCATTACATCGAAAGATGTGCGGTTGAAAGAAAAGAGTTTTTATAAAAATACCATGTGAGAAATATGACTGATCTCAGATGCGGCTTTTAAGCCTCAACTCTTCCAGCTCTTTAATACGTGCCGAAGAGTTCTGCTCCGGCTGTCTGGTCATCTCACGGATAATACTTTCTGCCAGCACAAAGAGAGCTGCAGATGAGTCCCATGCGGAAGGCACGCCGGTGCGTCCGGCAATCACATGACGGGCAAAACGGGCAATCGGCGATAACCACTGATCGGTAATCAGCAAAATCTCCACGCCGCGGCTTTTGGCGGTTTCAGCCAGATGCAGCAGACTTTCCTGATAGCGACGGATATCAAAGACAATCAGCATATCTTTTTTGCCCATATCCAGCAGCCGGTCGCGCCACACGCTTTCCTGGCCTGACATATGAAAAACATGCGGGCGGATCACCGTCATGTGAGCCGCCATATATTGCGCAATCGGATCGGTAAAACGGCCGCCGATGAGATAAATATTGCCGCGTGCCGCTGTGAGGGCGCTGACAATATCACTCAGTTGTTTTTCGCTGATATGGCGGAAGGTTTCGCGGATATTTTCAAGCGTATATTCCAATGCGGGATAGGTCGTATCCTGCTGGATTTGCTGATTTTCATTGCGATTATGTGGCGATTGCAGCTGAGCTGCCAGCTCATCGCGCAGGCGTGCCTGAAAATCCGGATAGTTCTGAAAACCAAGCCGGTTGATAAAGCGCAGAATTGTCGGCGAGCTGACGCCTGCCTGTGCGGAAAATTCGGCCACGGTCTGCAGCCCCAGCATCGGATAATTGGCAATCAGGGTTTGCGCCGCATTGCGCTCACCCGGAGGCATTGTATCAATCCGTTCGGTAATCATCTCAGCAATACTGTTAATCATCCGATGTTCCGTTTGCGACGTGATTTCGTATTGCGTGAGCAATCGCGAAAGCGGTTTCAATCCGTTTAAAATACTATTTGACAAAAGATAATAATGCGTATGAGATGATACACAATAGTGCGAAATAAAAAATAACGTAACATAAGTTACATGTGTAAATGGCAATATTTACTCGCATGAGGGGAGGCAGAATGGCGGAATTTCGCGATTCTCACGGCAATGATATGCATACCCGTCCAGCTGAGCCGGAAAGTGACAGACCGGCTGTCTATGTATTAAATGAGCAGGGCAGCAGCCCTTATTTGCTGATCTGTGAACATGCCACTAATTTTATGCCGGAGAAGTTCGCACGTCTTGGTTTGTCCGAGGCTGATATGGCCGCGCATATTGCATGGGATCCGGGAGCGGCGGAAGTTGCACGGCGTATGAGCAAGGCACTGGATGCCACACTTGTCGAAGCCGGATTGTCGCGCCTGCTGATTGATTGCAACCGGCCGCTTTCCGCGCCTGATCTTATTCCTGAGATCAGCGAAGTCACAATTGTTCCGGGCAATCAGAAACTGTCTGAGGCAGAGCGGCAGGAACGTATTGCGCTGGCGCATAAGCCTTTTCATGAAAAAATCGAAGCGGTGATCGAAGCGCGTAAAAAACGCGGGCAGGAGAGCCGTCTGATCACTATCCACTCCTATACACCGGTTTATAAAGGCGTCGGGCGGCCATGGGAAATCGGCATTATCCATGATGCGGATGACCGGCTGGGTGCGCGGATGATCGCAGGTTTACGCAAGGACAGCGAAAGTTCGGGTATTAATGTTGGTGTGAACCAGCCTTATTCGCCGGATGACCGTGTTTATTACACGCTGGAATGTCATGCGCG
The DNA here is from genome assembly GCA_031253705.1 of Brucellaceae bacterium. Lineage (GTDB taxonomy): Bacteria > Pseudomonadota > Alphaproteobacteria > Rhizobiales > Rhizobiaceae > Pseudochrobactrum. Next base: position 5,328 of record JAIRVW010000221.1, on the reverse strand, counting down.
AAAGCGCGGTGATCTCTGCGCGATGGTGGAAATCCGTAATAATGAAATTGCTGATGAAGAAGGTCAGGCGCTTTGGGCTGCACGGCTTTCCGCAATCTTGCAGGAAATTGAGATTGGTTAAGGAGATGATGCCCTTAACCGCAATCTGTTGAGGAGCAGAGGGCGGATGAGGAAACCGGTAACTGGTGAATACAGGCATAAGAGCCGGAAAAGCGGCCATAAAAAGCCTGAAACAACGGGAACAAAAAAGTGCCGAAAATACTCAGACTCTTCGTAAAATATGTCGATGCGCTGAATTATCGGGTCGGGCGCTGCGCGATGTATCTCATCTTTTTGATGGCAGCCTGCCTGCTGTATTCCACCTTTTCACGGGTCGTTTTCGGCGTGCCGGTGAATTGGGTACTGGAGATGTCACAGTTCATTCTGTCCGCTTATTATCTGTTGGGCGGTGCTTATGCGATGCAGCAGGGCGCTCATGTACGGATGGACTTGTTCTATGACCGGTTTACGCCGAAGAAAAAGGCGATGACCGATGTGATTACCATTCTTTGTGTGCTCTTCTATCTTGGTGTGATGGTCGCCGGTGGCCTGTCCAGCACCAATTATGCCTATGTTTATAATCAGAAAAATTATACGGCATGGGCACCCGTTCTGTGGCCGATCAAATCATTGATGACCCTTGGTGTCTTTCTACTCTTACTGCAATGCTTGTCCAATCTGATCAAGGATTTCGCGATCTGGCGTGGCAAGCCGATCAAACCTGCATCCTATGTTCCTGATGCTGCACCGCAGGAAGGGCAGATCGTATGAGCTCAGAATTTATTACCCTTTTCATGTTTGCCACAATGATGGTGCTGCTGATGACAGGGCAGCGCGTCTTTGGTGTGATCGGCTTTGTTGGGTCACTCGCTGCTCTGCTGCTTTGGGGCAACGGCGCATTTGAAATGCCGTTCAATGCCACTTTTGCGGTGCTGAACTGGTACCCGCTGATTACCGTGCCGTTCTTTGTATTCATGGGCTATATGCTCTCGGAATCCGGTATCGCGAGTAATCTCTACCGCATGTTCCATGTTTGGTTCGGCAATATGCGCGGTGGCTTAGCAATCGGCACAATGGGGCTGATGGTGATCATCTCCTGTATGAACGGTCTGAGTGTTGCGGGGATGGCCATTGGCGCAACCGTTGCGCTGCCGGAGCTGCTGAAACGCGGCTATAATAAAGTGATGGTCACCGGTGTTATTCAGGCGGGCAGCTCGCTTGGAATTTTGATCCCGCCGAGCGTCGTGCTGGTGCTTTATGCGATGATTGCCCGTCAGCCGGTATTGCAATTATGGCTGGCCGGTGTAGGCCCCGGCATTATGATGGCCATCATTTTTACAGCCTATATTTATATACGCTGCCGCCTGCAGCCCGATCTCGCACCACCAGTGGATAAAGAAGAATTAGCCAGCATTACCATGCGCGAAAAACTGTCTTTATTGCGCGCCGGTATTTTGCCGCTGGTGATTTTCGGCACGATGATGACGCTCTTTCTGACCGGCGTGACAAGTTTGGTGGAAAGCTCTGTGGTCGGTGCATTGCTGGCGACACTGGCAGCTCTGTTTACAGGCAGATTGAGCTGGGAAGTGTGGGAGAACTCTACCCGTAACAGCCTTATGATTACCTGTATGTTCCTATGGATCATTCTGGCGGCGCTGTGCTTTTCTTCTGTCTATGACGGATTAGGCGCGGTGAAAGCGATTGAGAAACTGTTGCTCGGTACCTTTGACCTGTCACCATGGACAATTCTGATCCTGATGCTGTTGTCCTTTATCGTACTTGGCATGTTTCTGGATGACACAGCGATGCTGGTTATTGTGGCGCCGCTCTATATTCCTCTGGTTAAGAGCCTTGGATTTAATGCGATCTGGTTTGGTATTCTCTACACGATCACCTGTCAGATTGCCTATATTGTACCGCCCTTCGGCTACAACCTGTTTCTGATGCGCGCTATGGCGCCGCCGGAAGTGACAATCGTCGATATCTATAAGTCGATTGTACCGTTTTTCTTCCTGATGGTCTTATCGATCATCTTGCTGCTGATCTTTCCGCAAATCGCTCTGTGGCTGCCAAACTGGTACATGGGAAGATAAACGAAAGTGCATTTTTTATAAGCATGCCGGCGCATAACACAACAAACATACCCGCCGGAGAAAAGGGAACTCAAACTCAATGTGAAGTAGTTTGTTATCGCAGTCTTTGAGAAGCAAAACGGAACAAGAAATCAGTCTGATGACTGAGATAACCACGAAGATGGTAACCGCTTTGCCTCAAAACTGCCCATTGCGACGGGAGACACGCAAATGAGTGACAGCAAATTTCTGAATAAGCGCGAATTTCTTAAAAAGTCTGCTTTGACCACTGTCGGGGCAGTTGGTGCAACAGCACTCGCAACACCCTATGTGCAAGCGCAGAGCCCGATTAAGTGGCGTCTGCAGACCTATGCAGGACCTGCTCTGGCCGAGCATGTGATCAAGCCTTCGATTGATGCTTTCAATAAAGCAGCCAATGGCGCAATGGTGATCGAGCTTTACACCTCCGATCAGCTGGTACCGCAGGGCGAGCTTTTCCGTGCGGTGCAGTCGGGTACCATTGATGCGGCGCAGTCGGATGATGATTCTATGGCATCGCCGGTGGATGTGTCGGTATTCGGGGCGTATTTCCCGTTTGCTTCCCGCTACAGCCTTGATGTGCCGGTACTGTTCAATCATTACGGGCTTAATGAGATTTGGCAGGAAGCCTATGCGGAAATTCCGGGTGTGACATGGCTCAGCGCCGGTTCATGGGATCCGTGTAACTTTGCCACCACCAAGCCGATCCGCTCGCTGGAAGATCTGAAAGGTCTGCGCGTCTTTACCTTCCCGACCGGTGGTCAGTTCCTTACCCGTTTTGGGGTGGTGCCGGTGACATTGCCTTGGGAAGATATTGAAGTGGCTATTCAGACCGGCGAGCTGGACGGTGTGTGCTGGTCGGGCGCAACTGAAGTTTATACGGTCGGCTGGGCTGATATTAATAAATATTATCTCACTAACAATATCAGCGGTGCCTGGGCAGGTTCTTATTTCGCCAATACGGAAAAATGGGATGCCGTACCGCCTCATCTGCAGCAATTGTTCAAGCTCTGCATGGATAACTCCCATTATTATCGCCAGCATTGGTACTGGTGGGGCGAAGCCCATTACCGCACCACCGGCGGCAAACTTGAACTGACAACCATTCCGGAAGCAGAATGGAGCAAGGTTGAAGATGAGGCCATGAAGTTCTGGGATGAAGTGGCTGCAAAAAGTGAACGCAGTGCCAAGGTGGTTGAAATTCTGAAGAAATATCAGGAGACCATGCGTAAGGCCGGAGCGCCATATCGTTACTCATAATGAGAATTTACAAAAACTGTCGCCGCCTGAGGGGGCGGCGACACTCCAGTTTAGAGCATAATCCGACCGAAGTGAAACGAGGGTCGATAAGATTATGCTTCAAATAAAAGGTCTCAGAGTGCCGGACTGATCCGATCAGACCAAAACGCACTCTGATAAATGCCGATGAAGCACGGAGTTGTAAATGACCGGAAACCTGACTTTTGACGCGCTGAAAAAAGCGGTCGCCAATGATGAGATTGATACCGTGCTCGTCTGCCTGACAGATATGCAGGGACGACTGGTTGGCAAGCGTTTCTATGCGCCGTTTTTTGTTGAAACTGCCTATGATGAAACCCATGGCTGCAGCTATCTGCTGGCCGATGATATTGATATGGAGCCGGTCGCCGGATATGAGGCCGCCAGTTGGGATAAGGGCTATGGCGATTTTGTCATTAAGCCGGATATGTCCACGCTGCGGCTTGCGCCATGGCTTGAGAAGACCGCGCTGGTTCTCTGCGATGTGCTGGATCACCATGATCATTCAGATCTTGCGCATTCACCGCGTGCCATGCTCAAGAAGCAGTTGGAACGGCTGAAAGAGCGCGGCTACCGCGCCTATTTTGCCTCAGAGCTTGAATTCTATCTCTTTGATGAGACCTATAAATCCGCCCGTGATAAATACTGGAAACATATGGAGACATCCTCTCCGTATATTCAGGATTATATGATCCATCTGACCAGCAAGGAAGAACCTGTGCTGCGTGCGATGCGCAATCATCTGGCCAAAGCAGGGATTCCGATTGAGAATTCCAAAGGCGAGGCCGGCTCCGGTCAGCAGGAACTCAATGTGCGTTATGCGGAAGGGCTGGATATGGCCGATCGCCATGTCATCATGAAAAATGCAATGAAGGAAATTGCCGAGGCACAGGGCAAATGCATCACCTTCATGGCAAAATATGATTATTGCAAAGCCGGAAGCTCCAGCCATATCCATAATTCCCTGTGGACGCTGGATGGCAGTAAATCGCTGTTTTATGATCCGGATGCCCCATATACCATGACCCCGCTGATGCGCTCGTGGGTGGCCGGACAGCTGAAATATGCAGCCGATTACACCTATTTTCTCGCGCCTTATGTGAATTCCTATAAGCGGTTTCAGGCAGGCACTTTCGCACCGACGAAGATCACATGGAGTCAGGATAACCGCACTGCCGGTTTCCGTCTTTGCGGTGAGGGCACCAAAGGTATCCGGATTGAATGCCGTATCGGCGGTTCTGATCTCAACCCTTATCTGGCTTTTGCGGCGCTGATTGCTGCGGGCTTGCGCGGCATTGATGAGAAGCTGGAACTGGAAGAGCCGTTTGTCGGTGATGCCTATGCCGCGGTGAAGCTGAAGGAAATTCCTTACACGCTGCGCGATGCAATCACGACCCTGAAGAATTCGGAATTCCTGAAAGAGGCTTTGGGCGAGAAAGTTCTCAATCATTATGTCCATACAGCCGATTGGGAGCAGGTTGAATATGACCGCCGCGTCACTGACTGGGAGCTACATCGTGGTTTCGAACGCTACTAATCTTAGAGTTATAAAAGGAATGAAGCCATGAGCGAAGTGGCGAGACTGATTTCTCCGATTGACGGCTCCGTTTATGCGGAACGTGCCTGTCTTGATCTGGCTCAAGCACAGGCTGTTGTTTCCAATGCGAGGCAGGCACAGACCGGCTGGGCGGCACTGACCATTGCTGAACGTGCAAGCTATTGCTCTGCGGCACTTGCTGCTCTGGCCGCAATGAATGATGAGCTGGTGCCGGAAATCGCCTGGCAGATGGGGCGTCCGGTACGCTATGGCGGAGAAAATGGCGGCGTGCAGGAGCGCGGCCAATATATGATCAATATTGCGGAAGAGGCGCTAAAGCCGCTGGTGCCGGAAGAAAAAGAC
>JAIRVW010000216.1 GCA_031253705.1 Brucellaceae bacterium | reverse complement strand
CAGCTTCTTGCAAATTTTGCAGGATAACACCGGCTTCGACCGTGACGAGATTGCCGGTCGTGTCAATATTGCGGATTTGATTGAGCCGCGACAGTGAGAGAATGATCGCTCGCCCGCTGGTATCCGGCTGTTGTGCGCCGACAAGTCCGGTATTGCCGCCCTGCGGCACCACAGGTGTTGCTGTCTCATAGGCCAGCTGCATAATGGCCGAGACTTCATCCACCGTTGCAGGGCGCAGAACCAAAGCAGCGCGACCATGAAACAGCTCTCGCGGTTCGCTCAAATAAGAAATCTGATCGGCCGGATCGCGCAGCGCGTTTTTCTCGCCGACAATTGCCGTAAAACGCGCAATCAAATCATCTGACATCGTCATCATCTGTTTCCGCCCAAGCTCAATGAATCACGCGGTGCAGCAGCCCAAATTCAACTAATCGCGCGGCGCAGCCGCGCGGGATAGGCGATCATTAATTGCCTCGCCCAGACCATGATGCGGCACCGGTTCAACGGCAATCGTCTTTGCACCTGCTGCATCCAGCCGCTTCATATAATCGAACAAATGCACGGCAGCTTCATGAAGATCGCCGGAAGGGCTCAGGTTCAGTACAGCAACCGCCTTTTCAGCACCTGCTGCCCGCTGATCACCAAAGGCCAACAGCGCCTCCCCGTCCTGTACATCAGAGACATTCAACCGCATGGCTGCATCCGGCGCATAATGCGAGGCCATCATACCCGGTGCCTGAATGGCCGCGCGCTGATCCAGACGATGCAGAGGCTGACCGAGGAAAGTCTCAATCTCTTCCGCCGCCAGACCACCCGGACGCAGCAGAAAAGCTTGGGCATTTTCAATTTTAACAATGGTGGATTCCAGCCCCACAACACAGGCACCACCATCAACGATCAGATCGAGTTTAGCGCCCAGATCATCCTGCACAGCCTGTGCAGATGTGGCACTGATACGGCCGGAACTATTAGCGCTCGGTGCTGCCAAGGGGCGGTCAAGCATGGCGATAATCTCACGCACAGGGCCGCGCGGCATCCGGATAGCCAGTGTCGTCAGACCGGCAGTTACCAGCGGGTGAATTTCCGCATCGTCACGCACCGGCAGCACAAGGGTCAACGGCCCCGGCCAGAATTTTTCCGCAAGTTTACGGGAGAGATCATCAAACACCACATAGCGCTCAGCCATTGCGAGCGTTGCCATATGCGCAATCAGCGGATTGAAATGCGGGCGGCCTTTGGCAGAGAAAATACCGGCAACCGCATTGCCGTTGGTGGCATCAGCCGCCAGACCATAAACAGTCTCTGTCGGCAAGGCTGCAAGTTTGCCTGCGCCCAATACCTCAGCAGCAATTTGTAAATCGGACGGCTCTGTACTGATAATTTGCGCCATTCCGTTTCTCTCCTGCATATTTCTACGAAAAAGCCCTGCCGAAGTCTTTTCTGCGGCAGGGCTTTGTTTTTTAATGCCGTATACTTAGAGCGGTTCCAAATAATAGCAAACCGATAGAACCGCTCTAACTCTTTGTTTTGACGCGTATCTTATCCGATCGAAACGGGATAAGAAAACAGTCCGGTGGACTGTTTTCCCCGCGAAGGCGCTTCGCACTTTTCGGGATACGCTTTAGCGCTTCTTCTTTGCACGACCGGCAAAAGGATTGTCCGATGTACGCAAGGACAAACGGATAGGTACGCCCGGCATTTCGAATGTATCGCGCAGACCATTAATCAGATAACGCACATAGGATTGCGGCATCACATCAGGGCGCGAGCACGACACCATGAAGCCCGGCGGACGGGTCTTAACCTGCGTCATATATTTCACTTTAAGACGACGGCCAGCCACTGCCGGTGGCGGATGATGGGTAATCACACCTTCGAGCCAGCGGTTCAGACGACCTGTGGAGATGCGCGTATTCCAGATACGGTGCGTCATTTCCACATTTTCCATCAGCTTATCAATGCCGTGGCCGGTTTCACCGGAAATTGGCACAGCGCGGATGCCACGTACCTGCGGCAGCAGACGCTCGGTCTTTTCGCGCAGATCAGCCAGCAATGCCTGACGGTCTTCAATCAGATCCCATTTATTGAAAGCAATGATCGGCGCACGGCCTTCACGGATAATCAGATCAATAATCTGCAAATCCTGCTTTTCAAAAGGAATGGTCGCATCGAGAACGATAATCACCACTTCCGCAAAACGGATAGCACGCAGGCCATCGGCAACGGAGAGCTTTTCCAGCTTTTCCTGCACACGCGCTTTGCGGCGCAGACCAGCGGTGTCGAACAGCTTCACTTCGCGGCCACGCCATTCCCATTCAACGGAAATCGAGTCGCGGGTAATACCGGCTTCAGGGCCTGTCAGCAGGCGATCCTGACCCAGCATTGTATTAATCATCGTGGACTTACCGGCATTCGGACGGCCGACAATCGCAATACGCAGCGGCTTGGTCGCGTCATATTCAGGGATGATTTCCTCATCCTCATCGCTGACGTCTTCACCAACCAGTGCGCCGATTTTTTCTTGCGTAAACTCTTCTTCGGCTTTTTCTTCCGCGAAGGCTTTTTCTTTGCCGATCGCTTCCACAATCGCATCGCGCAGATCAGGCAGCCCCTGACCATGCTCAGCGGAAATCGGGCAAGGCTCCCCCAGACCTAAGCGGAAAGCATCATAAAGACCGGCATCCGCGCCACGGGCTTCGGATTTATTGGCCACCAGCACAATCGGCTTGCTGAATTTGCGTACCAGCTGTGCGAATTCAATATCCGTCGGGGTCAAACCGGCTTTGGCATCAATGACGAACAGAACCGCATCGGCCTCGTCAATCGCGGCCTCGGTCTGCGCGCGCATACGGCCTTCCAGCGTACCGGCTTCAGCAATTTCAAGACCGGCAGTATCGATGACTTTAAAATGCAGATCATAGAGCTTGCCGTCGTGGATACGACGGTCACGGGTAACACCCGGCGTATCATCGACCAGCGCCAGTTTGCGCCCGACAATGCGGTTAAACAGTGTGGACTTACCGACATTCGGACGTCCGATAATTGCGAGTGTAAAGCTCATTCAGCTTATTTTTCCGTATTATAGAGCGGCACCTGAACCGTCCCGCTCTAATGAGTGTTTCAGCCTTTTGCTGCAGCCTCGGTGCTGCGCATCAGGTCAAGCATTGTATTGGCACGCTGGCGGAGATTGGCCGGGATTGCCGCATCATCCGCATTCTGCTGGAACAATTTGCGGGCATCATCTGCCCGTCCGGCTTTATAAGCTGCCAGACCCAGCACTTCACGGGCAGAGCCGCGCATCGGATTGCCATCCGCGCTCAGCACTTCCGCACGCTTAGCGACATCGTCATAAGAGCCGTTATCAACCAGAATATAGGCCGCACGCAGCTTTGCAACATCACGCAGGGCAACTGGTGCCTTACTGTCTGCTGCAACCGCATCAAAAGCACTGACCGCACCGGCCATATCTTTTTTCTGCTCCAGCAATGTTGCTGTGCGCAACTGTGCCAGAACCGGATAAGAGCCCGCGCCTTCTGTTTCCAGCTTTTTCAAAGCGCTCAGGGCTTCATCATTTTTGCTCTGGCCTGCCAGATCAAGAGCAGCCAGAAACTGGTCGCCCGATACAGCCGCTTTGCTTTCACGCCAATATTCATAACCGACGAAAACGGCTGTACCGATAACCACAGCCACCGCGCCGCCGATCAAAACCGGACCAAAACGCCGCCATACAGCGCGTACCTGTTCCGAGCGGAGCTCTTCGTTGACTTCGCGGATAAAGCTGTCGTCTGTCATGAATACCCTGTGAAACTTGTCAAGATTATCGAATATGTATCAAGCATACCGGCTATCTGCATAGCTGGTCCTTTAACACACCTATCCGGCTTTTAGTCGGAATCGCCGGCAGATGGTAGCCCTGATTGCGAATTCCTGCATAATTCCTTAATTTGCGTTGCTTCGCGCTAAAATCAATGGCTATGCCTGTGCTTTGCCACATTTCGTACTTAGAGCAATTCTGTCTGTATTTCCTCCGTTCATCATATGAGCCTGTCTTAATGCAAAAACTTATTGCCGCCGGTTTTGCCGCTACCCTATGCTTTGCAACCAGCGCGCAGGCTATGCCGGACGGAACAGTGACTCCGCCGCAGAAAACAGAGGCAACTGACAACCGCCCAAAACAGGTGGTGATCATCTCGTTTGACGGTGCGCATGATAACAAGCTCTGGCAGCGCAGCCGTGCACTCGGACAGGAAACCGGTGCGCATTTCACCTATTTTCTCTCCTGCGTCTTTTATCTGGAACGGGCAGACCGTGCACAATATCAGCCGCCGCGTATGAAAGCTGGCCGCTCCAATGTCGGCTTTGCACAGGATAAAGCAGAAATTGCCACCCGCCTCGATCAGGTTTGGAAAGCCAATCTGGAAGGCCATGAAATTGCCAGCCACGGCTGCGGTCATTTTGACGGTAAGAACTGGACGGCAAAAGAATGGGCGCAGGAAATTCAGGCGTTTCGCACTATTGTTGGCAATGCATGGAGCGCCAATAAAATCGACGGTGAACCGGAAGGCTGGAAAGATCTGGTTTATAACAAGATCACCGGCTTTCGCGCCCCTTACCTCTCCGATGACAAGCCGGTGCAGACAGCCTTGCGTGAAAGCGGCTTTGCCTATCAGGCCAGCGGCGTCACCTCAGGCCCTGAATTACCGAAGAATTTTGCCGGTCTCAAAAGTTTCGGCCTGCCGCTGATACCGGAAGGTCCGGCGCAAAAACCGGTTATCGCCATGGATTACAATCTCTATGTGCGCCATTCAGGCGGCAAAGAGAAACCGGAACAGGCCGCGCTTTTTGAGCAGCGCAGCCATGATGCCTTTATGAAAGCCTTCAATAAACAATATGACGGTCAGCGTATTCCGCTGCAGATGGGCTTTCATTTTGTGCTGATGAATGACGGTGCTTACTGGAATGCGCTGGAGCGCTTTGCCCGCAATGTTTGCAAGCGTGATGATGTGCGCTGCGTCAGCTATAAGGATTATCTGGCGGAACCGGAGCTGAGCAAACGACAGGCTGCCCTCTGAAAAACAGAGAGCAGCATTTAAAATTCACGCAAAAAATTCAGCATAGATTTCCGGCTTGAAACCGGCCAGCAATTTTCCGTCTTTTTCCAGCACCGGACGCTTGATCATCGACAAATTACCGAGCATCAGTTCAATTGCTTTGTTTTCTGTCAAATCCTGCTTCTGTGCATCATCGAGTTTACGGAATGTCTGGCCAGCGCGGTTGATTACGGTTTCCCAACCCAGTGTTTCGCACCAGTTTTCCAGCTTTGCACGATCCAGACCGGCCTTCTTATAATCATGAAAGTCGAAGGCGATATTCTGCGCTGTCAGCCAGTCCTGCGCCTTGCGCATCGTGTCGCAGTTTTTAATCCCGTAAATAGTTACAGCCACGTCAATTCCTCTCACTCTGTAATCTCTATTTCAGCGTCTGTGCCGGATGGTCATGTTCGTGACCGCACTCGCTGTGATCCTCAAGTATCTGGATCACCCTGCATTCACATAAGCGTCCGTGATCACATTCATTGACCATGCGGCGCAATTCATCGCGCAAAGCCGACAAGCGTTCAATGCGGTCTTCAATCTCATCGAGATGCCGGCGCGCAATCGAATCTGCCTCATGACAAGAATCATTCGGCGTCTCGGTCATCGCCAGTAATTCACGGATATCATTAATCTCAAAGCCGAGATCACGCGCATGGCGGATGAAAGACAGTCGTTTTATGTCTTCCGCGCCATATTCCCGCCGCTGACTTTCTGTGCGTTCCGGCTCACGAATAAGCCCGATTTGCTCATAAAAACGGATAGTTGGCACTTTAACACCGCTGCGTGCCGCAACTTTGCCAATCGTATACCCTTTTTTGTCCATTTTTCCGCTTGCTCCTATAGCCACTAGAGCATTTAGGGTGCTTCTCAAAAGATACAAGAGAAAAGGAGATTGGAGATGTCCGGTCCCGTCCGTCAGGATAAGTTCCGCGTTGAAGGTATGGATTGCGCCTCCTGCGCCAAGAAGATCGATACGGCTGTGCGTCGCCTCGGCAATCAGATCAGTGATGTCAATGTGTCGGTGACCAAAGGCACCATGACCGTGACACATAGCGGCATTGCGGCCGATGCGATTACCGAACAGCTGAAAAAGCTCGGCTATCAGTCGCGTTATATGAGCGAAAACCTGTCTGTCTCAACAGAAGAACCTGAAGCTGACGCACATGCCTGCTGTTCTGGTCACGACCACGATCATGACCATGCAGACCATAAGCATGAGCACGACCATGCGGATCACAGTCATGAAGGACATGACCACAGCGCCCATGATCATAAAACACATGAGCACGGCACAGCCAAAGCTCAAGAAGCATCGCCGCTGCATATGCATGATCATGGCACGGATGAAGATAACAAGCCGTGGTGGCAGCAGGGCAAAGCCAGGCTGACAATTGCAGCCGGTACTGCACTGGTTGCGGCCTATATTATCGGACATTTCCTGCCGCAATATGATCTCTATATTTTCTCTGCCGCAATGCTGGTCGGGCTGGTGCCGATTGCCCGCCGCGCTCTGGCCGGTGCACGTTTCGGCACACCGTTTTCCATTGAAACACTGATGACGGTTGCCGCAGTCGGTGCGCTGTTTATCGGCGCTGTGGAAGAAGCCGCAATGGTTGTCTTCCTGTTCCTGATCGGTGAACTGCTTGAGGGTGTGGCTGCACGACGCGCCCGCAACTCCATCCGCGGTCTTGCCGATCTGGTACCGAAAACTGCGCGTGTGGAAAAAGACGGGCAGATTATCGAGCAGGATGCTGCAAGCCTCGCACTTGGCACAATCATTCTGGT
>JAIRVW010000165.1 GCA_031253705.1 Brucellaceae bacterium | reverse complement strand
GCTTCTGTCGTCTGCAGAATATGCGTGAAATAGCGCTGTTCAATCTTCAAACCGGTATCAAACGGCACCAGCAGACCTTCATAAACGCATTTGAGAATGGTCAGCGCTGCCGGATAATTGCCGGATGTTTCGCGGCGCAGAATAGCCGTTGCCGCAGGCCAGAGATTGGCTCCGGCTGCGGAATAAATCGCGCCACCCGGTAGTTTAAAGCCCTTTTCATCCCACGGCTGCACCGGTTTTAAACCATTGCGGATCATCTTCTTAGCGGTTTCAACCAGCTTCTTCGCCGGAGCCACTTCATGCACCAGTCCCATGCCTTTGGCGCGCGCAGCAGTCAGGCTCGAGCCGGTGGTCATCATCTGCAGCGCATCCTGCTGGTTAACCAAACGCGGCACACGTTGCGTACCACCGGCACCCGGAAACAGGCCGACTTTAACTTCCGGCAGCGCCAGTTTTACGCCTTCCGCATCCGAAACCACACGACCATGACAGGCCAGCGACAGTTCCAGCGCACCGCCCATGCATGTGCCGTTGATCGCCGAGACCCAAGGCTTGCCGCAGGTTTCCAGCTTACGGTAAAGACCGGTCATACGACCGACATTGTCAAACAGATTCTGGACAGCCTTTTCAGCATCCTGCTTCTGCTCTTTTTTGAAACGCGCCAGCATTTCCTGCATCATGGTGAGGTCGGCACCACCGGAGAATGTGTCCTTGCCGGATGTGATCACCGCACCTTTAATCGTGCTGTCTGCCACAACCTGATCGATAATCTTGTCGAGTTCGGTCAGTACTTCTTCGGTCAGCACATTCATGCTTTTGTCAGGCATATTCCATGTGACAACAGCAATACCGTCCGCGCCGGTTTCAACTTTGAAATTCTTGTAATTTGTCATTGGACTACCCTCCCTCACACACGCTCAATGATGGTTGCCGTGCCCATACCTGCACCGATACACAGGGTAACCAGTGCCGTATTGAGATCACGCCGCTCCAGTTCATCGAGCACAGTGCCGAGAATGATTGCACCGGTTGCGCCCAGAGGGTGCCCCATGGCAATCGCGCCGCCATTCACATTGATTTTGCTATGAGGAATATTAAAGGCCTGCATATAACGCAGAACCACAGCCGCAAAAGCCTCGTTCAGTTCGAACAGATCAATATCCGAGAGCTTCATTTTGGCACGATCCAGCAGCTTTTCCGTCACATCTACCGGGCCTGTCAGCATCAATGCCGGATCGGAACCGATATTGGTGAAAGCGCGGATACGGGCACGCGGTTTGATATCCAGCATCTTACCCGCACGTTTGGAACCGACCAGCACCCCTGCCGCACCATCAACAATACCCGATGAATTGCCGGCATGGTGCACATGATTGATGGTTTCGACTTCCGGATGCGCCTGAATACCGACAGCATTAAAGCCGCCCATTTCTCCCGGCATCACGAAAGACGGATTAAGACCGGACAGCGCCGCCAGATCAGTGGTCGGGCGCATATGCTCGTCATGATCAAGAATAGTCAGACCATTGACATCTTTCACCGGAATGACGGAATTTTTGAAATAACCCTTTTTCCAGCTCTCGCCCGCACGGCGCTGGCTTTCCACCGCATAAGCATCCACATCTTCACGGGAGAAACCGTATTTCGTGGCGATCAGATCGGCAGAAACACCCTGCGGCATGAACCAGCCCGGAAAACCAACAGACGGATCCATATACCAAGCGCCGCCGGACATACCCATGCCAACGCGGGACATGCTTTCCACACCGCCGGCAATCACCAGCTCATCCGTACCGCCTGCGATTTTAGCGGCAGCGAGGTTAACCGCATCAAGACCGGAAGCGCAGAAGCGTGAAATCTGCATGCCCGGCGCTTTGAAGTCATATCCGGCTTCAAAGGCTGCTGATCGCGGAATAACCGCACCGGCCTCACCTACCGGATCAACACAGCCGAAAATAATGTCGTCCACTTTTGCAGTATCAATGCCGTTGCGATCACGCAAAGCTTCCAGCACTTTGGCGCCAAGGCGCACAGCAGGCACTTCATGAAGACTGCCGTCTTTCTTGCCGCGGCCGCGCGGAGTGCGCACATGATCATAAATAAAAGCATCGGTCATAGTTCATTTAACTCCCAACTTTTCCAACTTTTTAAGACGCTCTCTGCGTTTCTTAAAAAGCATCTTCCGGCAGTGTCATCATCGTATCGGCACCGGTCTGAATACGTGCTAAGCGCAGCTGCGTTTCCGGCATGATACGCTCCATATAGAAACGGGCTGTGACAAGTTTCGCCTCGAAATAGGCCTTGTCACCATCACCGGCATTCAGTTTTGCCTGTGCGGCCTTGGCCATTTTCGCCCACATATAACCCAGCGCCACCAAACCAAAGAGATGCATATAATCTGTTGAAGCAGCACCGGCATTATCAGGATTAGCCATCGCATTCTGCATCAGCCACATGGATGCGCCCTGCAGATCATTTAGGCCTTTTTTCAGATGTTTTGTGTAGAAGGACAGGGCTTCATCTGCGCGGTTTTCTTCGCAAAAATCACCGATTTCCTTGAAATAGGCCATCAAGGCACGGCCGCCATTGGCAGGCAGCTTGCGTCCCACCAGATCAAGCGCCTGAATACCATTGGCACCTTCATAAATCATGGTGATACGGGCATCGCGCACATATTGGCTCATGCCGTTTTCTTCTATATAGCCGTGCCCGCCAAAGACCTGCTGCGCCATCACCGCATGGTCAAAGCCCTTATCGGTCAGCACACCTTTCAGCACCGGTGTCAGCAGCCCGACATGATCGTCAGCCAGCTGGCGCGCAGTTTCATCAGCGGAGTGATGAGCAATATCGGACTGCAACGAGGTTGAAAGCAGCAAGGCACGTCCGGCTTCGTTAAAAGCGCGGATTGTCATTAATGCACGGCGGATATCCGGATGCACGATGATCGGATCGGCTTTCTTATCCGGATATTTCGCACCGGTCAGCGCCCGTCCCTGTAAACGCTCACGGGCATAGTCAGCGGCATTCTGATAGGCGGTTTCGGCAATCGACAGCCCCTGCAATGCCACGCCGAGACGCGCTTCATTCATCATGGTGAACATGGCGCGCAGGCCTTTATTTTCACCACCGATCAGGAAACCTGTCGCGTCATCATAATTCATCACGCAGGTCGAATTGCCGTGAATGCCCATCTTCTCTTCAATAGAGCCACAGGCCACGCCATTGCGTGTACCCGCTTCACCATTGGTATCAAGATTGAATTTCGGCACGATAAACAGCGAAATGCCTTTATTACCCTCCGGTGCGCCCTCAATTCGCGCCAGTACCAGATGGATAATATTGTCGGTCATGCCATGTTCACCGGCGGAGATGAAAATCTTCGAGCCGGTAATCTTGTAAGAACCGTCCGCCTGCGGCACAGCTTTGGTGCGCAGCAGACCTAAATCCGTACCGCAATGCGGCTCGGTGAGGTTCATCGTGCCGGACCAGCGGCCTTCAATCATCTTCGGCAGATAAGTCTGTTTCTGCTCGTCTGTACCGTGGGTGATGATCGCAGCAATCGCACCTTGCGTCAGCCCCGGATACATCATCAGCGCCATATTGGCGGAGGACATATATTCTCCCACCGCAGCATGCAGCAGATAAGGCAGTCCCTGACCGCCGAATTCTTCCGGAGCGGCAAGGCCAACCCAGCCACCGGCACAATATTGGTCATAGGCCTCTTTGAAACCCTGCGGGACTTTTACAGAAGCATCAGGCAAACGCTCACAGCCTTCGCGATCCCCGCTGTAATTGACAGGGAACAGGGTCTGCTCGGCAAGCTTTGCGCCTTCCTGCAAAATGGCTTCAATCGTGTCTGCGCTCATTTCTGCATAAGAAGGCAGATCATTGCGGCTTTCAACGCCCAGAACATCATTGAGAATAAATTGCGTGTCCCGAACCGGCGCGCGATAGACTGGCATGCACTTCCTCCAAGTTTGACGACGGCAGAAACCTCTGCCGCTACCGGATGCAGGCGTCTGAAACATCAGGCGCACTTATCCGTGTGTTGCCTCATTCAAACATTCAGAACGAAAGCGAAGTTTCGTTCTGTGGTGCCATTGGTTTTCCGTATCATGCATTCTGCCCTCTCTCCGGCAGATATGGATAACGGCTATTGCACAGTGAAATACAGCCTATCACGATATGTGGCGATAGTATGCATACACCCGCAAACCCGCATCTTTATGACGCCCGTAACGGGAAACCCGCACCTTCAGGAGTCAGCCTAATAAATTTTGACGTTTGCGTAAACGTCAAAAATAAGAATTCGCAATTTAAATGCAGCCTTCAGGCTTCACATTCCTGTCAGCCGATACGGAGAAAATAGCGACAACACTCTCATTATGAAGGCGGTGAACCTGCGCAGTGCATTCCGCCAAACATTAGACCAGACATTAAAAAAGCAAAAAGCAGGGCGATTCCCCTGACTTCAGCGGCTGTTCAAAGCCCGAAACCCTCAATTATTATAAATATTGCAATTTACGGCCTTTAAAATCGAGACATTTCCGCAACAGTCGAATTATCAAAACACATAAAAAATAAATACCAGCTTAGTAGAAATTTTCTTCACGATCATAAATCACTCAATTCTTAAGTAATTTAACAATTTGATTTTCAATAGTTAATCAAACTCAAAAATTACAAAATGACTCAATTATTTGAAAAATATAGATATTTTAGAAAAATCGAAAACAATGATTAATGATTTTTAAACTAACTTTTATAGCTGGTCATTAATTTTTGCATCGCTATTGTCTTGTTAAATTTCTAACTAACGGACTTTTAAGATGAAAAAAATCGCAGCTCTTCTCGCAATGACCGTACTGTCCGGTCAGGCTTTCGCCGCAGACGCTATCGTTTCCGCTCCGGAACCGGCAGCTGTTGAATATTCCGCTTTTAGCTGGACCGGCGGTTACCTCGGTGCGCATGCAGGCTACGGCTGGGGCAACTCACACGACGTCAACAATCCAGAAGCAAGCAAGCAGAAAACCAAAGGTGGTTTCGGTGGCCTGCAGGCCGGTTATAACTGGCAGTTCGACAACAATGTTGTTCTCGGTGCAGAAGCCGACGTTTCTTTCGGCTCGGTCAAAAAGAACTGGGGCGGAGCAAACATTAACGACCCTTATTACGGTTCGGACAAACTCGGCACCAATGGTACTGTTCGTGCCCGCCTCGGTTATGCCGTTGACCGCTTCCTGCCGTTCGTTACTGGTGGTCTTGCTTGGGGCAACACAAAGTATTCCCTCGGCTGCGATAGCGCGCGTGTAGGTGTTACCGTCGGTAAATGCTATTCAAAAGCAGCATTTGAGTCTTCTGAAAGCAAGAACGTTGTTGGCTGGACTGCCGGTGCAGGTCTTGAGTATGCCGTCACTGACAACTGGACAATCAAAGGTGAATACCTTCACAAAAACTTCGGTAAGAACGGCGTTTCTCTGATTGATCCAAATATTGTTGGCGGTGCAAAAGAATACCTCAACAATCGTAACTTCAAAACATCCGTTAACGAAATCCGTCTCGGCGTAAACTACAAATTCTAATCCTCTGATCTTTCAAAGATCACGGACTGAACTGAAAGCCCTGCCTCTGAGAGGCAGGGCTTTTTGTATTCAGACCTCACAAACAATCCCTATGAAAAATCATCAAAGCGCATAGTCATTTCAAATACGCAGTATCCCCTCACCGGCCTTCAGCAAATATAAAATGAAGAATTAACGCTGAAGTTAACGTCTTATTTACCACGTTTCGACAAAAGTGTGATTACGGCAAAATCTGTGTTTTGTGTGATTTCTCAACGTCACCGAACGAAAGTTTTGCTTCAACGCCCCGCATCTGCGGGCGAAAGCAAAACGAATGATCTGACCGGCCGCCAATGTACGGCGGCACAGTTTGAAGGTGAAACGGCGATGACAAACCAGCGGTCTCCTCTCGATAATCTGAATCTGCGTCGTGAACGCCGCCCGCTTGCATCGCTCGATGAGCTGAACCGCACATTATCGGCTCTCGAAGATCATCTCCGCACCAGAAACGAACCTGAAAATTATAATAGCTATCAGCCGGAAGCGCGCGAAGAAGCACCCGCGAGCCCGCCTGAATTTCTGCGTCATGAAACGACAGCACCTTATCAGCCACGCCTGCAACAGGCCGCTGTTGCCGAGGATCACCCGCATAAAGAAGCGCTGTCAGCCATCGCCGATGAATTGCAGCGCCTGCGTGCGCGTACAGAATTGCGACAGGCTGCCGCCATCAACGATAAGCTGTCTTCCGAAAATGAACGCCAGCAGCCACAGGCGCGTCTGTCCGCAGCCGACCGTTTCATTGCTGGTACCAGCAATTTCACATCCAATGTCAATCACAGCCCGAATACCGATGCGATCATGCGTCGTGATTTCGATGAGCTGAAGCGCACAGTGGAAACACTGGCACGCGAAGAATCCTTGCGCCGCATGAGCCATCGCTGGGATGCACTGGATGAACGTTTTGACAATTTTGAGCAGCAGCAGTCTGAAAAGCTCTCTGCCAGCCAGTCCGCTCATTTTGATCCGGCACTGGAAACCATTGCCACACGTCTGGATGATCTGCGCCGTGCGGTAGAACAGCTGCCGGATAATCAGAGCCATTCCCTGCGCCAGCTTGATGAGCGCCTCGATGAAATCAGCCGCGCTATTCTCGCTACCAGCTACAAGCCGCAGCCGGAGCAGGATCGTGCGGTTTTTGAAGAGCTGGATCGCCGTTTTGCCGATCTGACCAGTCATCTGGACGAGCAGTATCGCAACAGCGCTCATAAAACAGCGCTGAATGATGACCGCTTTATTCAGGCGCTGGAAAACCGTCTCGACCACATTACCCGTCAGGTCAACGAACAGACTGCCGTATTGCAGGCTGCACCGGTTGCCGCCCCTCAGGCCGACCAGCAGCTGATGCGCAATCTTGAAAAGCAGCTGAGCTTCATCACCGAACAGCTGAGCAAGCCGGAAAGTCTGATGCCGGAACTGGCCGAGATCAAGCCGCGCCTTGATGTGATTGAACGCGCCATCGACATGAACCGCGACACTGTGCTCAATGTCGCCCGTGAAGCTGCGGAAGAAGCAATCCGTCAGGTCGTCGATAAAGGCTCCGCCCGCGACACCGGTTTTGCCCGTCAGCTCGCCGATGATCTCAAAGCACTGGAACAGCTGACCCTCGAAACAGACGAACGCAACAACCGCACTTTCAGCCGTGTGCATGATACATTGCTGAAAATTGCAGATCGTCTGGGTCAGATCGAACAGGACAGCCTGCAGAAACCGCCGCATGCGGAACTGTCCCGCCCTACCGCGCAGCCGCGCGAACAGGAAACAGGCAACCGTTACGCCAGCCAGTTCTCTATCCCTGAATGGGGCGCAGAGGCACCAAAACCGGCAGGCAATGCGTCACGTTCTTTCTCGACAGCGCCGTCACCAGCCGATGCTGCGATTGAAGCCGCACGTGCAGCTGTAAAATCCGCCGCTAATCCTGTCGCGGATAAAACACACAACGACAGCGATGACGAACCTCCGGCAGGTGGTACACGCAAATCACTGCTGGGCGGCCTTGCTCAGGCTGTACGTCGCTCCAAAGCAGAAACACAGGCATCGGCTCAGGCACCTGCTGCAACTCCGGCCTCCGCTGATACATTTAAAATTGAAGCCAGCGATCTGATGGAACTGGATCCGCAGCCTGCCGGCGACCATCCGACCGGCAAGAGCGAAGACATCCGCACAGACCAGACCCTGGCAGCCATGCCGGATCTGAACGCCATCATCCGCCGCGTGCGTGATGAACAGCGCGGCCGTGGCACTGAACAGGGTCTGCCTACCGGCAAAAACGATCTGATCAGCGCCGCCCGCCGTGCAGCTCAGGCTGCTGCGGATGAAACAGAACGTCTGCGCGATGAGGAACAGACTGACGGCAATCTGAATGGTGATATCACCTCGGATGAAAACCGTGTTGCCGCTGCCGACAAACCAAAACGCTCGCTGCGCAAACCGCTGCTGCTGGCGCTGGGTGCTGTTATTATTGCGGCGACAGGCCTGCAGCTTGGCAATAATTATCTCGTTGATACAAAAGACAATGCTGCTCCGCAATCTGCTGATGTATCCAATGTTCAGTCCGCACCAGTCGCTGCAAAGCCGGTTGTCACAGAAGAAGCAAAGCCTGCTTTGCCGACTGTCAGCACACTGGATAATGCAGGCTATCCGGCAGAACAGGTAACACCATCTGTCCAGATCACCAGCCTCAACCATGATCCGTTTGCTGACGGTGCGGAAGCGCAGCCGCTTGGTGCCCGTCCGTTCCCGACACAGCCGCTCTCTGCCACACCGATGGCAGGCAGCACACAAGCCATTATCAAGCCGGTCACACTGAACCAGCCTGCGACTTCCGCTCCGGCCATGCAGCCGATGCCTGCCGCACTGGACAGCGACCAGCAGTCTTTTGAAACGGCACCGGTTCAGGCCGCACCGGAAATCAAAGCAGAAAAGAACGACACCTCCGCAGAGGTCAAACCATCCGCCATTCCGGCAATTCCGAAAGATGCCGGTCCGATTGCCCTGCGCAATGCCGCAGAAAGCGGTGATGCACGCGCACTCTACGAAATCGGCATGCGCTATACCGACGGTCGCGGCGTTGCCAGCGATTATGCGGAAGCCGCAAAATGGTATGCATTGTCAGCCGAACGCGGTTTTGCACCGGCACAATACCGTCTGGGCAATTTCAGTGAAAAAGGCCTCGGCATGCCGCGCGATGCGGCCAAGGCAACCAAACTGTATGAACAGGCTGCTGTTCAGGGCAATGCCAGCGCCATGCATAATCTTGCCGTTCTCTATGCCATGGGCACAGGCGGTGGTGCTGCCGCCAGCGATGCAGATACTGACAAGGCCGCGAAATGGTTCTTCAAAGCTGCAGAACTCGGCGTGAAAGACAGCCAGTATAATCTCGGTATTCTGACCGCCAAAGGTCTGGGTCGTACGCAGAATCTGGAAGAAAGCTATAAGTGGTTTGCCCTTGCAGCTGAAGCCGGTGATGCCGATGCTGCGGAAAAGCGCGATCAGGTTGCCAAATCGCTGAAGCCTGAACAGCTGGAACGTGCCGTTAATCTGACCAAGCTCTGGAAGCCGAAGGATATGATTGACGAAGCCAATGCGGTTCAGATTCCGGATGCATGGGCTGATGATAAAGCTGTGACCACAGCCTCCGTGGATATGAAAAAGGCAATCCGCAATATTCAGCTGATCCTGCAGAAGAACGGTTATGATGCCGGTTCCGCTGATGGTGTGATGGGGAATAAAACCCGTCAGGCTATTGCGGCTTTCCAGAAATCCAACGGCATGAAACCGACCGGTGAAGTTGATCAGCCGCTTGTTGAAGCATTGCTCGCCAAGAACAGCTGATTTGCTTTAATCCTATAAAATCAATGCTCTTTTGCCGCCAGAGCGGTTCCAGTTCATGTTGAATCGTAGAACCGCTCTAGTTTCCTTTCATTGTCGCATGCTCGCGGACGCTCCATGATCCCATTTTGCTGCGACATGCTTTAGCAGAAGAGCATTTTTTCTTGTGCGAACGCACATAAATTGCGGCCTTACTGCAACACTGGCTCCCAACAATTTTTACTTCTCCCGTAGTCTGCTGGTTTCGCATCATATTATGCACAGTGACGGTTTGACTTGTCTCAGCTAAAGGCGCAGAAAATTAACAGCTTTTTGCGAAGATGACTGTGTTGCACGCAAAAAGCGACATCAGAACAGGCATTTTTTCAGGTTTGACGTCGCAAATGACGTTCAGACATATAATTCTGTCAGCTCTCCGGGAATGACCGCCCTCTGCCATCGAAAAGCTGCAAAGTCTGCGGATAGGCACGGGAAGTATTTTCGGGAGCGCATTGCGGGATCAAAAAGCTGCAAACCACAGAGCTGGTTTACAGTGTTTTGCGTAGCCGCAATATTAGATGAGCGGTAGCGGGACGTGGGTATTTATCTGCCAATAGCGGAAATTTCGGTCAACATGCTGGTTCTTCTCGGCATGGGGGCGGCTGTTGGCTTTCTCTCCGGCCTGTTCGGGGTCGGCGGCGGCTTTCTCATCACCCCTCTGTTGATTTTCTACAATATGCCGCCCGCCATTGCCGTTGCTACCGGTGCCAATCAGGTTATCGCGTCTTCCGTGTCGGGTGCCTTATCGCATTTCAAGCGGCGCACGCTGGATATCAAACTGGGGCTGTTGCTGGTGGCCGGCGGTCTTGCCGGTTCCCTGATCGGTATTTATCTGTTTTCTTTGCTGCGTGATCTTGGTCAGCTCGACCTGATCATCTCGCTGCTCTATGTCGTGCTGCTCGGCTCCGTCGGCGGTCTTATGGCCGTTGAAAGCTGGAACACCCTGCGCCGCAGCAAAAACGGCAAGGCGCCGGATGTGCGCCGTTCCGGCCAGCACAACTGGATTCACCGTATGCCGTTTAAAGCGCGTTTCCGCGCTTCGATGATCTATGTCAGCATCATTCCGGTTCTGGCCATCGGCTTTTGTATCGGTCTGCTGTCCTCGGTTATGGGTGTCGGCGGCGGCTTTATCATGGTTCCGGCGCTGATTTATCTGCTGCGCGTACCGACCAATGTGGTGGTGGGCACCTCACTGTTCCAGATCACATTTGTGACGGCCTTCACCACCGTTATGCAAGCCACCAACAACCATACGGTTGATATTGTTCTGGCCTTTTTGCTGATGGTCGGCGGCGTGATCGGCGCTCAATATGGCGCGCGTGCAGGCCGCAAATTGCGCGGCGAACAACTGCGCATGTTGCTGGCACTGTTGGTGCTGGCGGTTGCCCTGCGTCTGGCCTTCGGCCTGTTTATTCAGCCGGATAATCTCTTCTCAATCGGCTTTGCGGATGAGTAAGATGAAGACACTACTCAGCAAAACCCTGATCGCCACGCTCCTGCTTTCCGCCCTGCTGCCGCTGCAAAGCGGTGACGCTGCACAGCGCAAAAAAGAGCGCGGACAGGAAATGGTTGCGGCCACCACACTTCAGGAACCACAGCAATTGCCGGAGACCATTGAGATCGGCCTTTCGACAGAAACCATTGCGATTGCCTCGAATTTCAACGGCACTAATCTGACCATTTTCGGTGCGCTGGATAATGCCGACCCGCTGATCCGCAGGCAGGGGCGCTATGATATTATTGTGGTGCTGGAAGGCCCGCAGCGTAATCTGGTTGTGCGTGAAAAATCCCGCTATCTCGGCGTCTGGGTGAATGCGGCTTCCGAGACATTTCAGGCTGTACCGCTGTCCTATTCGCTGGCCTCGACCCGCCCGCTGCAGGATATTACGGATGAGCGCACCTACCGGCAGCTTTCGCTTGGCGTCAATTATTTTTCGCTGACACCGGAATACGGTACGATCACCGATCCGAATGCGATCCGCTTCGCACAGGAACTGCGCGATCTGAAATCACGCCACGGTCTTTATACGCAGAAGATCGGCTCCGTTGAATTTGTCTCGCAAACGCTGTTCCGCGCGACGCTGGCACTCTCGGCCAATGTGCCGGTCGGCCGTCATAAAGCGCGCGCTTTGCTGTTCCGTCACGGCGTCTTTATCGGTGAAGCCAATACCCATCTCAACATTGTAAAAGCGGGTCTTGAGCAGCAGATTTTTGAAGCCGCGCATCAATACAGCTTCGCCTATGGTCTGTTTGCTGTGTTTCTCGCAGGCCTCACCGGCTGGCTCGGACAATTATTATTCCGCAAGGACTGACGCGGCCTTCAAAGTTTTTGCGCGACGAAAACATAACCGTCGAGATATTCGCCACGGTCAAGGCGCAAGGCAATATGCTGATAGTCCAGAAGCTCAAAACCGCTGGCCTGTAACAGATTTTGAATATAGCTGGCAGAATGGGTAAAACGTAAAGAAGCCTGCAAAATCATATCATCACATGAACCGTCTGACTCCTGCAGATCAGGCCGGTCATGTGTTTCCACCGAGAAGGCAAACACCCCTCCTCTCCGCAGGCACTCCGCCGCTAATGCAAAAGCGCGCTCCAGCTGGCCGATATAAATAAATACATCCGCCGCGAGGATCATATCCGGTTGCGGTAATGCCTCATCCACCAGATCGGCTTTGCGGCACAGATTAACATCCGCTTTGATCAGCCTCGTATAAATCTGCTTTTCTTCAGCCTTTTTCAGCATGGCTTCCGAGAGATCAGCACCGCTGAGCAAACCGCAACTCCGGTGGATTTCCTCTCCCATCAGGCCGGTACCACAGCCCAGATCCAGCACATGCTGATAGCTGCGCTGCGGAAAATGTTTCGCAATCAATGCTGCCAGTTTTTGCGGGCCGCAATATTGCAGCTTATCCACCAGCGACTCTTCAAAATCAGGCGCATAGGCATCAAACAAAGCTTCAATATAGGCAGGCGGTGCAGCGTCCGGCGTCTCACCCAGACCGCATTGTGCCAGCTTCAGCCCCGCGCCAAACCGGTCATCGGGATCAAGCTTCAGCAATTGCCGCCACAGAGTAACAGCTTCGTCTGTTTCGCCGGCGTTTTCATGCATTTCGCTGAGCATAAACATGCCCGCAGGCCATTGCAAAAACTGAGATTTCAGATAGTCGAGCGACTGGCGCATCAGGTCGGCTGCTGCGGAGTGATCTCCCGCCTCAGACATCATGACCGCATAATGAGCACGACGATCCGCTATCAGATCGCCGGATGAAAAAAACGCTCGCGCCATAGCTACCGGCTATACTTACCGCATGAATTGCAGAGCACGCGATATGCAGTGATGCGGGACATTTGACAAGATATTTTTTACGATAAACCCGCCCAACGGAGCAGAAATTTTGTGCTCTT
>JAIRVW010000108.1 GCA_031253705.1 Brucellaceae bacterium | reverse complement strand
GGTTAAAATGCTGAAACACCATGCCCATCTGCTGGCGGATATGGTTGATGTGGCGCTCATAGGCCAGCCCCTGAATGTCACGGTTCACCCGCTCATTCTCCAGCCAGACCTCGCCCTGATTAAGCGTCTCCAGCTGATTAATCGAGCGCAGCAAAGTGCTTTTACCGGAACCGGAAGGGCCGATCAGCGCAAAGATTTTGCCCTTATCAACGGAGAGATCAATGCCTTTGAGCACTTCCAGCGCCCCATAGGACTTATGAGCGTTGACCACGCGCACCATTGGCGTTTGTGCGGGTTGTTGTATCCCCGATTGTATCATCGTGTCGTCTCCACACGCCGCTCGATAAGCGCAATCGCACCCTCAAGCACAAGATTAAGCAGATAATAAAGAACCGCCACGGCAATATAGAATTCAAACGGGCGGAAAGTGGAGGAAATGCCAAGCTGCGCGGCATTGACCAGTTCGGCAATGCCGATCACCGAGACCAGTGAGGATTCCTTCAGCAGCGCAATCATATTGCTGGCAATCGGCGGCAGGGTCACCCGCACAGCCTGCGGCACAACAATATAGCGCAGAGTCTGAAAGCGTCCGAAACCGATACTGCGCGCACCTTCGGACTGGCCTTTGTCGATACTGGCAATACCGGCACGCAGGATATCGGCATTATAAACTGCATAATGCAGCCCCAGACCGATAACACCTGCCCAGAGCGCCGGAATATCAATACCGATCTGCACCAGACCGAAATAGATCAGAAACAGCTGCAACAGCAGCGGCGTGCCCATAAACAGCCACATGAAACCGGCAACCGGCGCTTTGACGAACCATGGCGCATAGAGCAGCAAAACCGCAAAAACCACACCGCAACCAAAGCTCAGCACTCCGGCGAGAACCGTAATTACCACTGTCCACCATGCGCCTTGCAGCAGCAGCGAACTATAGGGAATGAGGACTGAGAAATCCAAGCCTTCCATCTCTCTTCCCCTTTACGCGATGACAAAACGCCGGTCGAGCCAACGCAGCACAATGGTGACAGCAATAATGATCAGCATGTAGAAGAATGCCGCCACGGCGAAAATTTCAAACGGCTTATAGGTCGAACTGATATAGCGCTGCGCGGTATAGGTCAGATCAATCACCGAAATGGTCGAGACCAGCGCCGAGCCTTTGATCAGCGCCACAATATTCACACCCAGCGGGCGGATCATCAGACGGGCGGCCTGCGGCAGAATAATCAGCACCATGGTTCGTGCACGACCAAAGCCAATGCTGCGGGCGGCTTCGGTCTGACTGCGATCAACTGCCAGAATGGCACCGCGCATGGATTCAGACATATAGGCAGCAATATTCAACCCCAGCCCGATCCAACCGGCTGTGAAAGGCGAAAGATTGATGCCCACCTGCGAACCGCCGAAATAGAGCAGAAACAGCTGCACAAGGCAGGGTGTGCCGCGGAAGATACTGACATAAGCAATGGCAGGAAAACGGATCAACCGGTTACCGGAAAGCCGCATCATGGTCAGAACAGTGGCAAGCGCCAGCCCGAGCACCAGTGCCAGCAGGGAGACAAGAATTGTCACCCATGCGGCCTGTGCAAAATAAGGGAAAGTTTTTTGGATCAGTGCGAAATCCATCGTCACCTCCGGCAAACGGCCTGACCATATTTCAGGTCAGGCAAGCAAATTCAGCGGCCGATATCAGCGAATATCACGGCCGATCCACTTGGTGGAAATCGTCTCAGAGGTACCGTCAGCCATCATGTCGTCCAGTGCCTTCTGCATTGCTGCTTTCAGCTCCGGATTGTTCTTGCGGATGGCAATACCGATACCGATTTTCGCGCCTTCAATATTGGCAATATCCAGCATACGGATCGGATCAGCGGTTTCTTTGATGACTGTGAGCAGCGCGATATAATCGACCACAACCGCATCAACACGACCGGCTTTCAGTTCCATGATCAGTTCCGGCAGACCTTTATAGGTGCGGATTGTCCAGCCACCCTGTTCACGCGCCCATTTCTCATGGGTTTCGCCAAGGGTGACGCCGATCACTTTATCCTTCAGATCATCAATGCCTTTGGCTTCAGATTTATCGAGAACAAAAATCCCGCGGCCGTCATTATAGTAAGGGCCGACAAAATCCACGGCCTTCAGACGATCTTCCGTGATTGCCATAGAACCGATAATCGCATCATATTTTTTAGTCAGCAGCCCCGGAATAATACCATCCCATGTGGTAGTGACCGCATTGCCGTTGACGCCGAGACGACGGGCAATTTCCTTGGTGATATCGACATCAAAGCCGATGACTTCGTTTTTCTCATCCACCATACTGAATGGCGGATACTGGCCGGACATTGCCGCACTGAATGTGCCGTTTTCTTTGATCGTGGCCAGTTCATCGGCATAAACCGGCAAAGCTGCGGCACAGAAAAGTCCGGCAGTCAGTGCGGTACGCATGAATGTACGTGAAATGGAATGCAACATAAGCTCTGCTCCCCTTTGGCTGTATTCTTTGCATTATTCTTGTTGGAGCCATGGTTGCGCAATTGATACCATTATT